>JAJZIE010000188.1 GCA_021810725.1 Bacillota bacterium
TTCCAGCGTCTGCGGCATCACGCCGTCGTCGGCCGCCACCACGAGGACCGCGATGTCGGTGATCGACGCGCCGCGGGCCCGCATCGAGGTGAACGCCTCATGGCCCGGCGTGTCGAGGAACACGACGCGCTTGCCCTTGTGGTGCACCACCGACGCACCGATGTGCTGGGTGATGCCGCCGGCCTCGTGCACCGTGACGTTCGTGTCACGAATCGCGTCGAGGAGGCTTGTCTTGCCGTGGTCGACGTGTCCCATCACGACGACGGTCGGGGCGCGCAGGCGCAGCTTCTCGGGCGGGTCCTCCTGCTCTTGCTCGACCTCTTCCTCGAGCGTCGGGCCGGGCGGCTTGATCTCCACCTGGAAGCCGATGTCCGTCGCGACGAGCGCCGCCGTGTCCACGTCCAGTTCCTGGTTCAGCGTGGCCATCACGCCGAGGCCCATCAGGCGCCTGATCAGGTCGCCGGCCGTGACGCCGAGCTTCTGGCCGAGTTCCTGCACCGTGAGCGTCGTCTCGAGCGTGACGGGCCGGTCGGTGCGGATTTGCGCCGTCTGCCGACGACGCTGTTGGACGCGGCGCTCGAAGCGGTGCTCCTCCTCGCCGCGCCTGCGGTCCCCCGGACCGCGCCGGCGTTGGGCCGGCCTTCCCGGCGCTCCCGGCCGCTGCGGGGACGGGGCCGGCGCCGCCTGACCCGGCCGGGCCGCGCCGTAGGACTGGCCTCCGGTGCTGCGGCTTGGCAGACCCGCGCTTCCCGCCGAACGGGGCGGTGCCCCCGGCGGCCGGCGTTGGGGCAACGTACCGATGCCCGGTCGGGCGGCTGCCGGCCTCGGCAGTGTGCCGGCGGGCCTTGGCAGGCTGGCCACGCCGGTCGGCGCCTCGGGTCCCGGCTGCCGCTGGCCTGGCGGTGTCGGCAGGCTCCTCACTCCCGGCCCGCCAGACGCCGGTGCGGTTCCCGCGCTGCGCGGGGACTGGCCCGGCAAGGTGCCGGCCGCGTGCGGGCCTGGGGCCGGAGTCGCCGCGGCGCTCCGCTCCGACTTCTTGCGCACCTGAGGCGCCGTGCCGCCGCTCGGACTTCCGCCACTGGCGTGGAGCGGATTCTGGGGCGGCTCCTCGACCTTGGGCGGCGCCTTGACGATCTCCGTCACCTTCTGGATCGTGTCGGGTTCGAGCGTGGACATGTGATTGCGCACCTCGACGCCCAGTCGGCGCAAGAGGTCTATCAGCCTGCGGCTGTCGAGGTCCAGCTGCTTCGCGAGTTCGTACACTCGCAGGCGGCCTGGTTCGGTCAGTACGATCACCCCCGGAAGAACTCGCGATGCCATCGATCATGCCGATCATTCTGCGGGCGAAACCCGGATCCGTCACAGCTACGATCGCCACGGGTCCGTGGCCGATCGCCTCGCCCAGGGCTTCCATCACGCCTGCGCGGCGCATGGTCGACCCGAGTGACTCGGCGCTCCGCAATACGCGCGGCGCCGCATCGAGCGCTACGATCACGAGGCGTGCCCTACCCGCCTTCGCCTCCAGGCGAACCGCGTCCAGCCCGTAGGTGAGGACCCTGGCTCGCCGCGCCAGCCCGATCAGGGCGTAGAAATCCCTCACGGGGCCGCCTCGAGTCTGGCCGAGAGCGACGCGACGACGTCGGGCGGCAGTTCCACCTCGAGGGCTCGGCTGAGGCGCTGGTTCTTGATCGCGCGCTGCAAGCAGTCTCCATCGGGGCAGATATAGGCGCCACGGCCACTCAGCTTGCCGGTCGGGTCGATCCGGACCTCGCCCTGCGGTGTGCGCACGACCCGGACCAGCTCACGCTTCTGGCGCTGCTGGCCGCAGCCGAGACACAGGCGCATGGGCGGCTTGCGTACCGGCAAAACCTAGGCCCCCTCTGCCTTGATGTCGATCTTGTAGCCGGTCAGGCGGGCGGCCAGGCGGGCGTTCTGCCCCTCCTTGCCGATCGCGAGCGACAACTGGTACTCCGGCACGGTGACGCGCGCGGTGCGCGTCTCCTCCTCGATCGAGACGCCGGTAACCTTCGCGGGCTGCAACGCGTTCGCGACGAACTCGTCGGGGTCCGGCGACCAGCGCACGATGTCCACCTTCTCGCCGCGAAGCTCCTGCCCGATCGCGTGCACCCGCGCACCCTTCGGGCCAATGCAGGCCCCTTGCGCGTCCACCCCGTCGACCCTGGCCCAGACCGCAACCTTGGAGCGGGAGCCCGGCTCCCGAGCGATCGCCTTCAGTTCGACCGAGCCGTCGTGCAATTCGGGTACCTCGAGCTCGAACAGGCGCTTCAGCAATGCCGGGTGGGTACGCGACAGCATGACCTGGGGGCCCTTCGGCGTCCGCTTGACCTCGAGCACGTAGCACCTGAGGCGCTGGCCGGGCACGTAGGTTTCGCCGGGCATCTGCTCGCTGAGCGGCAAAATCGCCTCCGCGCGCCCGAGGTCGCAGATCACGACCCGCGCCTCGGGTCGGCTCACGACGGCCGTGACGATGTCACCCTCGCGGCTTTGGAACTCCTCGTAGATGATGCCGCGCTCAGCCTCGCGGATGCGCTGCATCACGACCTGCTTGGCCGTCTGGGCCGCGATCCGCCCGAAATCGCGCGGCGTCACCTCGCGTTCGAGCACATCGCCGACCTCAAGGCGCGGGTTCTCGGCGTGCGCCTCCTCCACGGTCACCTGCGTGCGCGGGTCCGAGACCTCGGCGACCACATTGAGGAGTCCGAGAACACGAAACTCTCCCGTCGACCGGTCCACTTCCACGCGCACGTTCTGCGACGAGCCGAAATTGCGCCGATAGGCAGAAATGAGTGCAGCCTCGATCGCCTCGAACAGCACGCCGCGATCGACGCCCTTCTCCCGCGCCACGTCCTCGATCGCCCGGATGAAATCGCTCGCCATCGCCCGCTCCCCTTACCGCTCCTGATCGAGGTTGGCCCGGTCTACCTCCGGCCACGCGACGGCGAGATCCTCGCCGCCCTCTTGACTCAACCAGAGCTTGTCGTCGTCCACCGCCCGAATGCGTCCGGAAACCGTCCTCTTCTTTCCGTCATGCGGCACGAGGCGCACGCGAGCCCACTCGCCGAGGAACCTCTGGCAGTCCTCGAGGCTGCGGAGCCTGCGCTGCGGGCCGGGCGATTCGCACTCGAGCGCGTAAGACCCATCGATCGGGTCGGCCGCGTCCAGGGAACGCGACAGGCGACGCGAGACGCGCTCGAGCAAGGGCAATGTCACGCCTTCGGGATGATCCACCGTCACTCGCAGCACCTGGCGCCCGCCGGACCACGTCCGCTCGACGTCCCAAAGCTCGGCGCCCTCCTGCTCACAGGCCTGACGCGCGAGTTCCTCCAGCACCGTTCCCGGCGAGGCCAACGGCGAACCCTCCAAGCCCAAATCGCGACTACGGCCCTACACGGTCAAAGGAGTGGGGCCTCCCCACTCCATGCGCACGTGCCGGAAATCAGCATGCTCACTATAGCACCTAGTTCGGGCGGACGCCAGCCGCCCGGCCAGAGAAGGCCCATCCGACCGTTTCGCGAACCGCCGCGCCGCCAAGAACGCGAACGGCGCGCTTCAGGTCACCTCGGCCTGCGGGGTGCGGCGAGACGCCCCTGCAGGCCGCTGCCATCGGGCCCAAGGCTCTCCCTTCGAAACCTCGGTCTGCCGGGGTCGGACACCTGCGGCGTGGACATGCTGCAAGCGTAAACGGACCGCAAGGAGGATGCGCATGTACCACCACGACAAGGCCCTCATCGTCCCTGTGCGGGTCGACGCCCCGAACGCCGGCTACGCAGCGGTGCTGCTCGAGCAGTTCGGCGGCGCCAACGGCGAGCTGAAAGCCGGCCTGCAGTACTTCACGCAGAGCTTCGGCGCGCTCGAGGACACGACGCGGGACCTCCTGCTCGACATCAGCACGGAGGAGTTCAGCCACCTCGAGGTCGTCGGCACGCTGATCAGCCAGTTCCTCGCACCGATCCACGCGGGTGCCACCGACGGTACCGCCGACCCCATCATGCAACGCGAGGCGGACGGGCTGCGCGGTGCCAACTCAACCTTCCAGAAGGCCCTGATCCTCGGCGGCGGCGGACCGATGGCCGTCGACTCCTCCGGTTCGCCGTTCACGGGCAACTACATCAATTCGACCGGCGACACCGTCGCCAACCTCGCTTCGAACATCGCGGCGGAACTCAGGGCGAAGCGCGTCTATGAGATGCTGTTCCGGGAGATCCCCGACCATGGCGCAAGGGAGGCCATCGGCTTCCTGCTCGAGCGCGAGGAGGCCCACTCCGCCCTCTTCAGGGAGGCCATGGAGCGCACCCAGGACGTGGGCGTGATGCGCGACTACCTGGACCGCCCGTTCTCCCGCCGCTACCCGGATCTGCAGGAGCCGAGCAGCCAGAACGCTGAGCGCTTCGAGACATCCCGGGGCTTCCCGCCGATCACGCGGCCTCTCACCAAGGACGAGGTGCAGGTGAACCTGGCCCGCCTGCACTGAGCCGCGCAGGGCGGCCGGCGTCGCGCCGGCCGCCCGCTCAGAACAAGGTCATCTGGTCGGTCGCGGGCAGGCCGCCCAGCGCCCCCAGCGACTGCAAGGTCTCGAGCACCGGCCGCGGCACCCTGCCCCGCTCCCGCAGGTCCGCCAAGGACGTGAACGGCCGCTCGGAGCGCGCCTCGGCAAGCTGGTGCGCACCGTTCGGCCCGAGGCCGGCCAAGGCCACGAGCGGCGGGCGGATGAGCTTTTGGCCGATCGGCAGGAACAGCCTTTCGTCCGACTCCGTGAGGTCGAGCGGCGCGAAGCGGATGCCCCGCAGGCGCATCTCCCGCACCACCTCGAGAATAGTCGCGACACTGCGCTCGCGCGCCGTCGCCCCGCGGTTCTGCTCGATCTCCTGGCGCCTGCGCTGAAGTTCCTCCGGGTCGAGCCCCGCGAGGCTCGTGTCGAACTCGCCGGCCCGCACGCTCAGGTAGGTGGCGTAATAGGCCTCCGGGTGGTGGACCTTGAAGTAGGCGATGCGCACGGCCATCATCACGTAGGCTGCGGCGTGGGCCTTCGGGAACATGTAGCCGATCTTTTGGCACGAGCCGATGTACCAGTCGGGCACCTGGTGGGCGCGCATCTCGGACTCCTGATCCGGGGTGAGGCCCTTGCCTTTGCGCACGCGCTCCGTGATCTGGAAGGCATGGCTCGGCGGCAGGCCCCAGGCGATCAGGTTCAGAAGGATGTCCTCGCGCG
>JAJZIE010000189.1 GCA_021810725.1 Bacillota bacterium
ACGCCTCGGCCGCCTTGACGTGGGCGCTGTTCTTCGGAATCGCGAGGGGTACGGCGCTTCCGTAGAACGGCACCTTCAGCTGGATGAGCTTGATGCTCTTGGGCAGCTGCCCCGCCTTGAGGGCCGCCGTCGACTGGTCCGACCACACGGTGGCCATCTGGATGGCGCCCTGGGCAAGGAGCTGCAGGATCTGGGTGTTGCCGCCGGCGTAGAAGCCGTTGCGGTACATGTCCTTGCCCAGGCTCGCGAGGAACTGGAGGTTCTTGCTCCAGGCCGACTCGAGCTTCGGGTTGTACTGCGCCTGGTTCTGAAGCTCCTTGACCACGCCGGCCTTGACACCCATCAGGGCCACGGCCTGCACGAAGGCGTCGCCGCTGCCGCCGTCGGCAGGGTTGCAGTAGTCGAACTTGCCGGGGTTGGCCTCGATCCACTTGACGAGCTGGCCAAGCGTGCGGGGCGGGTTCTTGACGGTCGCGCTGTTGTAGGCCAGCACGACCTCGCTCCCCCGGTACGGAACGGCCTGGTGCAGGTTCTCCCGGACGAACGCCGGGCTCACCAGCTTCATGTTGGGAATGGCCTGGGAGCCGAGGTGCACCCACATGTTGACCAGCTCGCCCTGGGGGATGAAGCCCGCGTCCGTGACGTCGAACGGTGCCGCCTTGCCCGCCTTCTGCGAGGCCGCGAGGCGTGCGTAGATGGCGGCGTCGGCCGTCCCGTGCTGGTCGAAGATGACGTTCACGTCGATGTTCGGGTGCAGTTGTGGTACTGCGCGCCCAGGTCGGTAAAGAGCTGCTCGATGTTCGTGTCACCGTCGTCGAAGACGTTGAGGGTCGTCGAAGTCTCAGAGTTCCGGCTGAGCGGGGTATTTGGTTCGGGCGAGACGTTACAGTGCGGGCGGGCTAGAGCGGCCTGAGCGACCACTGGACGGTGAGTTCGGGTGCCAGCGGGTGGGCCAGGTGAAGGCGATTGAGGTTCTCGAGGACTGCCCTGGCGACCTGGGCGAAGAGCCGGCGGCCGGGGACGCGCAGGCCGATCTCAAGTACGCCACGATCGGTCGCCTCGTAGGTGCCGGGCGCAGTCAGCAGTGTGCGGGCGATGCGGCGCTCGTGACGCGGATTGCGGCAGATCGCCTGGACCTCGTCCCGCAGAGCGTGCTCGGCATTGAGGGCGATGACCCGCATCAGGTCGAGGGCGATCTTGGGCCCGTAGTCGAAGGCCTCACGCTCGTTCTGGGTGAGAAGGTCGCCGAGGGGAATGCGCGACGGCGTGCGCTCGAGTTCGGCTTCGATCTCGGCCAGTTCGGCGGCAAGCCGCTGCCAGCGCTGTGTGGCCGAGGCGGGTGCTTTGAGAAGTCCCGTCACCGTGCCGTCCCGGCGCGCGACGGTACCGTAGGCGTCCTCCAGGTCGAGAAGCTCGCGCCGGACCCGCACCTGCCGGCGCTTGGCCGCCCCGTAGACCGGATGGGCGACCTCGCGCTCAAGGTCCTTCCCCTCACCGGGGTCCGCCATGGCGTACACCCCGAGGTGGTTGAGACCCAGCGGACCGTAGAGCTTGAACGAGTTCTCGATCGCCCATCGCCCCCACAGGATCGGCACCACCAAAGACGGCGGGGCCGAAAGCGACGTGGTCACGTACAGCGTCGCCCCGTCCGGCATCCGAAGAGCGTGCAGGTAGAGCGTCTTGCCGTGGCGCTCTTCCTTCCATGACGCCGCCTCGCACAACACCGTACGCCCCTGGGAGCGAAGCTCGAGCGGTACGAAGGCGTCCTCGGGCGCGCGCTTGGCCACCTCGCTGGGCGCGGGCGCGTAGCAGACGAACGCCTGGCCGGCGCCCAGCAGCGCATCGGTCATCTTCCAGCCCACCGCGCCGCGGTCGAATACCAGCACCGACTCCGTACCGGTGAGCGCCTTGAAGCGTTCGGTCAGGCGCAGGACCTGAGGCCTGAAGGGGTCTGTGGCGCTCGCCACCGTGAACAGCAGCGGCCGCGCCCGCCCGCCGCTGCGGATGTGCAGGTAGGTGGCCATGTGCCCCGGAAGCGCCATGCGGTGACGTGTGCTGTAGCCGCGCGCGATCCGATGCTGACCGCTGTAGGGGATGAAGTGGCCGTCGATGTAGACGATGGGGGGCTCCTCCGGGGCGGCGAGCACGCGGGCCATCGTGCCCCCCACCTGGTCGACGAGGCCGGCGGCCACCGGGGCAAGATCGTGCGCCGCCCGGCGCAGCTCGCGTTCCGTCGCCAAGCCGTCGCGATGCGCCACGAGCGGCCGCAAGTCCTCGCGGTGAAGCTCCTTCACGCTCTCCGGCGCGGCGAACGATAGAAGGCTCAGGCCCAGCATGCCGACCAGGGGACGGGCCTGGTCCAGGGCACCTTGCGCAGCAAGCGCAGGCACCAGACCGGCTCGCGCCAAGAAGGGCAAGGCCAGGGTCGTGCCGGCCGCCGCCGTGAACACGGGCCCGCGCGTCGCCCAAGGCGGCTCGACCACGACCGCATCGACATCCGCCGGCGCAGGCGGCTGGGTGCAAGGCTCCAGACGCATTTCCTCGGGCGGCGCCTGGGGCGGCTGGTCGTCGTCCGAAGGCACGTCTGGCGCCTGTTCAAGTCCGAACAGCTGGCCCTGCACAGGCGCACTCGGGGGCGGATCACCTCTCCCCTGGTGCCGACGGCGTTCCTCGATGCTCTCGCGCAAGCGGGCGATGCCGAAGGTATCGATGGGCCGGTGGAACTGCTCCCAGACCATCTCGACCAGCTCTTCGTCGGAGCGATCGAGGTGGCGGCGGACAAAGGCCAACATGCGGGTGGACAAGCCGAGGTCCCCTAGGGATTCGACACGGGGGCGGTGGTCGGTGGGGACGTAGGTGCCTTCGAGCTTGTCCATCCAGCGGTACACGGTGGGGCGGGACAGGCCGAAGGTGCGAGCCAGGACGGCGACCGGCACGAGGCGGCGGCGGGCAAGTTCGGCGATGGCGATGGCCATGCCACGCTCGTCGAGGGGCGGGATCGAGCGCCAAAGCGTGTAGTTCACGTGGAACTCGATCACGTCCCGCGTGATGAGGCACGAGACACGCTTGGAGAGCACTACGATGCGGTTCACACTGGTGTCGAGCGTGAACCGCATCTGCTCGGGATCCGATCCTGGCTTTACCGGCATGCTCGGTCACTTCAGCACGATGAGCCGAACCACCTGCCCCGACGTGGCCGTCATCCCAAACGCGCAACCATCAGGCAGAACCAAATACTGCGTCAATTATCGGGCGAGCGCGAAAGTGTAACACCGCCAGTTTGGCGTCAGCCGGAAGTCTGAGTCTGTGCCGAGACAGGCATGACGGAAGGAAGCGAGACCCCGAGCACGAACAGTCCGAGCACCGCTGAAACCAACTTCGCAGCCCGCACCACGCCATCCCCCTAACTTGAGGCGCGTAAGGTCCACGCCAGGCCGCAAACTAGCGCCGCTGCGTCAGACCGAAATCGACACACAGCGGATTTTGCATGCACATGTTCGGGCCATCGGTCCGAACGATCTGTGCAAACCGGCGCTTCCAATGTCATCGTATGGACGCAACGTTGCGGGACTGTTAAGCGATCGCACACCGTGTGTCTTTCATATACAGGTCACGCGCACCGGGGCGCGCACGGGGCTCCCTTGCGCGCGCATGCCGCGCTGCGGCACGGCGGCCGCGCGGCGGGCAGGCGGTGGCCGTCGCTCCCGGCCGGGCGGCGCAGCTCCCCGCGTGCCCTGCCGACGGGAAGGTTCAGCCCCGTCGCGCGACCCAACGGGCAGCACCTGCGGCCATTGCGCACGGCTGGCCGGACGGCGAGCGGCCGGACCGCCCCGGACGCCCGGACGCGCCGGTGCAGGCCGCTTCCCCGCAGACGCCGCCGGGCAGGGAGAAGCCAGCAGAGCCGAACGCACACGGCTCTGCCGGCTCCGCGCAAGGCGAGCCATCGCTGGTGGCGCCCCCCGACCGCCTTGCGTCCGGTCGGCGCCGGCGGTCACGGCCCGTGCGGGGCACCGCGCAGGCGCTCTTGGAGGCGGACGGGCGCCGCTGCGCATGGCGGGCGCCGCCCGGCGCGGCCCCGATGGCCCTGTCCTGGCGCACGGGGAAGAGGCGGACGCGGGGCAGGGCCGCACCCGCCCCGCCCGTCCCCGGGTACGGAGGCACGGCGACGAACGGCCGGCGACCGCGCGCGTCGCCGCCGTCGTCATCCGCCCGGCTACAGGTCGCTGCCCAGCCCCAGCGAGGGCACGGCCGCCGGCTCCGTGAACACCGGCGCGCTCCACGGGGGACGGCGGTAGAGCAGCGCGAGCTGCGCCGTGAGCCAGTCCCCAAGCGTCCACGACGTCACGGCGCGGCGCATGATCGCCATGCGCTGCCGGCGCTCCGGGCCGTCCATCGCGAGAGCGGCGGCGAGCGCCCCGGCCGTGCCTTCGACGTCGCCCGGATCCACGAGAAGCGCGGCGTCCCGGTAGGCCTCGGCCACGCCTGCCGTCCGCGAAAGGACGAGAACCGCGTCGTCGCTCCCGGTCACCGTCATCTCCTTGGCCACGAGGTTCATGCCGTCCGCGACGGAGTTGATCAGGACCGCGTCGGCGAGCGAGAGACCCGCCAGGGCAGCCTCGACGTTGTTCTGGAGGAAGAGCGTGACCGGCTCGGGGCCGCCGGGGAGCGCGAAGCGCGCGTTGATGCGCGCCGCCGCCTCGAGCACGGCGTGGCGGTACTCGCGGTACTCCGGAAGCGACTCCCGCGACGGTACGAGGAACGCGAGGAAGCGCGCCCGGCCGCGCAGGTCGGCGCGCCCCTCGAGCAGCTTCTCGTACGCCTCGAAGCCGCGCAGCACGTTCTTGGCCGGGTCGAGGCGGTCCACACGCACGAGCGTCTTGACGCCGGGCGCGCCTGCGAGGTGCTGGCGCCAGCGCCGGGCGCGCGGGCCTGTCGCGCGCGCGCTCACGGAAGCGGGATCGATCGAGATCGGAAAGGCGTGCACCTCCGCGCGGTGGCCCGCCATGAGGACGCTGCCGACCGCGACCGGACCGTCGCCGTGATCGCTGCGGCGGCCCACCCGGGCCCACGCCACCTCCGCCTCGGGCACGAACTCCTCGACGGCGGCCAGGAGGCGATGGGCGTCGCGAACCGTCTGGACGCCGACGACGTCCGCACCGAGCAGGCCCCGGACGAGCTCGCCGACCGGTGCGTACGGCACCTCGTGCCAGGCCGCCAGGCTGG
>JAJZIE010000190.1 GCA_021810725.1 Bacillota bacterium
CGGCTCGGGCGACTGGGGCGGACCGATGGCCACTCCGGGCTGGATGATGGGAACCTTGCAGATCCAGTAACGATAAGCGGACATGGACGCGGGACGGCGGATGCCGTCCCGCGTTTGCGTTCGTTCGCGCCTGAGTGCCAGCGTCACAAGTCGAGTCGCAGTCGCCTTAGGCCCGAGCGCAGAACCGCGCCGCCGCTAAGGAGCGTGACGACGCCCAGCACAGAGAAGGTCGCGGGAATGCCGAAGCTTTGCGCAAGCACGCCGGCAAGCGCCCCGCCCGCTGGAAGGGGAAGGTTGACGACCAGCGACTGCATCGCGCTGACCCTGCCGTAGACCGCGCTCGCCACCTGTCGCTGCGACAGCGTGGCCATGATGATCGAGACAGGTGCCACGGCGCCATCCAGGAGCCCTACGGCCACGATGGCGGCCAAGGGGCTGCGCACGAAGCCGAGGATCGCCATGCCGAGCCCTGAGAGGCCGAGCGTCGCGATCAGGAGGTGGTCGATGCGCAGCCTCTCTGCCAGGAACGGGCCGACGACGCCGAGCGCCACCGGGAAGAGCCCGGCCGCCATGCCGACGAGACCGACCTCGGCTGCGTTCCAGTGCAGGGTGCTGCGGAAGAAGAAGACCTCGAGGGCGTAGACGCCGCCCCACGTAAAGTTCCAGAACGCGAAGACCAGCGTGATGTGCAGGACGCTGGGCGCCTTGCGCAGGGCAGCCCACGCCGGGCGCAGCACGTCGACGCCCTGCGTCGCCGCGGCGTCGGGCAGCGTGCGCGGCAGAAACAGCGCCGGCACGAGCACGAATACGTAGGCGAAGGCGTTGATGCCGAGGGCCCAGGCGATGCCGAGCCGGCTGATGGTGGGGCCGGCGAGCCCTGGCGAGACATACCAGGCGACGGTGAACACGATGGCCGAGAGGGCGTTCACGGAGACCCGCGCCCGCTCCGGCGTCGCCCGTCTCAGCAGGACGTTCTGTCCGTTGTAGGCGAGCATGCCCAGGCCCGTCGCCAACATGGCGGCGACGTAGATCAGCCACAGGCTGAGACGGCCGGTGACGAACAGAACCAGCGTGGCGGTCACGAAGGCGATCTGCAC
This sequence comes from Bacillota bacterium, assembly GCA_021810725.1. Classification (GTDB taxonomy): domain Bacteria; phylum Bacillota; class Sulfobacillia; order JAJZYS01; family JAJYTV01; genus JAJZQO01. Next base: position 1,098 of record JAJZIE010000190.1, read on the forward strand.
GAGGCTCGCCAGGGCGATGACGCGGCGGACGTCGCTGCGGTCGACGATGGCGCCGAGCCAAGGCAGCAGCAGCCCGGGCAGGAACTGGATCGCCGCGAGCGTGCCGAGTGCCTCCGGCGTGCTGTTCAGGTTGTACACGAGCCAGGGCAGCACGAGCCGGAAGAAGCCCTGACCGACATCCGACGCGAAGGTGCCATAGAGGAAGATGACCACGGGCTTCGGGCACAGACGCAGCGCCTGCCATCCGGAGACGGGAAGCTGTGCGCTGTCGGCGTGCCCATGAGGTCGCTCAGGCATGAGGTTTGATCACCAGAACAAAGGCAGACTGCCCACCGCAGTCTGCCTTCGCTGCCGGAGCCTAAAGACCTGTCGGAGGCGTCCTGCCGCGCAGGTGCGGTTCAAGGTAGTAGGCGGCCAGCTGGCCAAGGCCGTAGCCGAGGGTGATCGTGCCGGGCAGAAGCCACGGCCCGACGCCGATGGTGAGAAAGGCGAGCACGAGCGCGAGGCCGATGCCTCCCGTCCAGAGGCCGCGGCGCAGCCAGTGCATGCGCTCAAGGGCCGGGACGGCCGGGCTCGGTGGATCGAACTGCAGCAGGCCGAGCCGCACGAGGCCGATGAAGAGCGGGATCAGCCCGACGATCAGCCAGGGCCCGAACCCGATCGGCAAGAGGCCGAGCGTGATGCCGAGACCGATGCCCACCAGGTTGAACGACGTCGCCAGGGGACGCGCCGGAGCGGGAGGCGGGTAGGCGTAGGGAGGCGGCACGGGCGGCGGGTACGGATAGGTGTTGCCTGGCGCTGCGGGAGGCTCCGCCGCCCGCGTGCCGGTCAGGTAGGCCATGCGCTCTTTGTGGCGGAAGTAGAGCACGGCGATGATGATCGCCGCGATGGCGACGAACAGCACCAGAGGGATCAGCACGCCGATGAACGCGATGCCGGTAAGGTTTGCAGGAATGACGTTCATGCGCTTTGCTCCCTTTCTATTGCGGCATGATGCTGACGGGGCCTGTGCCGTCGTCCACCGCCAGGCTGCCCGCAGGACCTTGTCCTATGGTGCCGTCGAAGACGCCGTTGGTGCCGTTTGGGAGACCGGAGAAGCCCGAGCTCATCGGTCCGAGATGCGCGGCGGACTGTACCTGGAGCCTGCCGTGTGGCGCGATCCGCAGGGAAAGCGGCCCCGTGCCGACCGTGAACGAGGACTCGAGGCCGGGATCGCCCGAGAAGTTGAGCGGACCCGTGCCGACCCGCAGCTTGAGCGGCCCCTTGGCCGTGACCGCCTGCGCATTCAGGGGGCCGGTCACGACGTTGCCGGTGAGCTGGCCCGCGAAGTCGCGGACGGAGAGCGCGCCCGTGGTGACGTCGGCGGAAACCGCCCGGTACGTCCCGGAGATCGTCGCACCGCCGGTCGCGACGGTAAGCTCGGCATTCAGCCCAGGCGGCATCTGCACCTGCAGGACGTCGGGCATCGAGTTGAAGTTGAGCTCGAGCGGCGCTTGCGGCGTATAGGTGAGCGTCAGGACGCCTCCCGCGTCACCAACCTGCATGACACTGCTCGTCGAGCCGGCGGCCGACCAGTTCCAGCTGATCCGGGAACCGGGCGAGGTCGACACCTGGACGTCGCCGACGCTTGGCACCTGGACGACAACTTCCTGGATGCCCTGCGCTTGGTGGCTGCCCGAGCCATGATGGATCGGCCCGGATGCGCCGAGCGCAATGCGGCGCCACGTGGAGATCTGGGGCAGGTGGATGGTCACGCCCTGGCGCAGGGCGAACACGAGGAGGGCCAGGACGGCGAGGGCCAGGACGAACGCGGCGATGCCTATCGGTCGGCGCAAGGCACATTCACTTCCCTTTGTCCTCTAGACCCGCGAGCGGGGCGAGAGGTTTCACCGGGCGAAGGCATCGCCCGGCGGGCGGCGAAACCATGAAGCGCCGACGGCGGTCATGCTGGGCAGGGACGGAGGTGTGGCCGTTGGACGCGCGGCAGTCATCGCTCGTCGCGCGGGCGCGCGGCGGCGATGCGGGTGCGTTCGAGGAACTCGTGCGGCCGCTCTGGCCGCGGGCCTACTCGCTCGCGCTGCACTTCCTGCAAGATCCCGGCATGGCCGAGGACGTCGCCCAGGAGGCCCTGACGCGCGCCTGGCTGCACATGGGCCAGCTCAGGGACGACGGCGCGTTTACCGGCTGGCTGCTGCGCATTGTTGCCAACCTGGCGCGCAACGCACTCGGGCGCGCGCGCGAGCTGCCTGTGGATCGCGTTCCCGAAGCAGCCGACGACGCTCCTGAGCCCGATGTCGGCATCGCCGCGCTCGAGCAGCGCGAACGGCTGCGGGCGGCCCTCGCCGCTTTGCGCCCGGCCGAGCGGGTGGCGGTGGAACTCGTGCTGCGGGACGAGCTCAGCTACCGCGAGGCCGCAGGCATCCTAGGCATTCCGACCGGCAGCGTCAAGACGCTCGTCCACCGCGCGAGAGCCAAGCTCCAGCAGGCGCTCGCCGCCGACAGGCCAAACGTCGAAGGAGGTGCTCTGCATGTCGTCGGAGATCTCCGATAACGAGTTCAGGCTCCTGCTGCAGAGCGTGGCGGACGAGCCTGCGCCACCGATGCCCGACCTCAGGCTGCCGCCGCGACCGGCGCTGGCGCCAGCGCTTTCACCGTGGCTCCTTTGGTGCGTCGGTGTCGGCGCGGCGCTGGTGCTCGCCACGGGGGCCGTCGTTTCGTGGTGGTTGCTGCACGGCGGCCTTGGCATCGTGCTGGGGGAGCTGGCGGCTCTCTCGGCGCAGAACGTTCCCGATGTCGTGGAAGGGCTCGGATTCACGGACGCCATCCTGGCGGGCACCCTGATCGCGCTCCTGCTGTCGCCGGGAGTGCCTTCCCTCGCGCCGCGCCAGCGCTGAGCGGGAGGAAATCCGGGGACGAGCGCGAATCGTCAGGGCCGAACAACCTGAGCAGAGGGAGAGCGCGATGGCGAAGAAGAAGTTCGAGCGGACGAAGCCACACGTGAACGTGGGGACGATCGGGCACATCGACCACGGGAAGACGACGCTGACGGCGGCGATCACGCGGGTGTTGTCGGCGGCGGGCGGCGCGGAGTTCGTGCCGTTCGACCAGATCGACAAGGCGCCGGAGGAGCGGGAGCGCGGCATCACGATCGCGACGGCGCACGTGGAGTACGAGACGGACAAGCGGCACTACGCGCACGTGGACTGCCCGGGGCACGCGGACTACGTGAAGAACATGATCACGGGCGCGGCGCAGATGGACGGAGCGATCCTGGTGGTGGCGGCGACGGATGGTCCGATGCCGCAGACGCGCGAGCACATTCTCTTGGCGCGGCAGGTGGGCGTGCCGAACATCGTGGTGTTCCTGAACAAGGCGGACATGGTGGACGACCCGGAGCTTTTGGAGCTCGTGGAGCTCGAGGTTCGGGAACTGCTGACGTCGTACCAGTTCCCTGGCGACGACGTGCCGGTGATCGTGGGCTCGGCCCTGAAGGCTCTCGAGTGCGGCTGCGGCAAGCGGGACTGCGCGAGCTGCGGCAAGATCTGGGAGCTGATGGACGCGGTGGACGAGTACGTGCCGACACCGGTGCGCGACACCGACAAGCCGTTCCTGATGCCGGTGGAGGACGTCTTCACGATCACGGGCCGCGGCACGGTGGCGACGGGCCGCGTGGAGCGCGGCGCGGTGAAGGTCGGGGAAGAGGTCGAGATCGTCGGACTGACCGAGAAGGCGAAGAAGACGGTCGTGACGGGCGTGGAGATGTTCCGCAAGCTGCTCGACCAGGGCATTGCGGGCGACAACATCGGCTGCCTCCTGCGCGGCGTGGACAAGGACGAGATCGAGCGCGGCCAGGTGCTGGCGAAGCCGGGTTCGGTGAAGCCGCACACGAAGTTCAAGGGCGCGGTCGTCGTGCTTACGAAGGAAGAGGGCGGGCGCCACACGCCGTTCTTCAACGGCTACCGGCCGCAGTTCTACTTCCGCACGACGGACGTGACGGGCGTCGTGACCCTGCCGGAGGGCGTGGAGATGGTCATGCCTGGCGACAACGTCGAGATGAGCATCGAACTCATCAACTCGATCGCCATGGAAGAGGGCCTGCGCTTCGCCATCCGCGAAGGCGG
>JAJZIE010000191.1 GCA_021810725.1 Bacillota bacterium
CGTACGAGCAGTGGCAGGTGGAAGGTGCCGGCTGGCCGCGGGCGTACGAGCGCAGGCGCGACGGCATGGCGGCCGTGCGCGGGGCGATGGCGCTCCTGCTCGGCGCGCCGCAGGCCAGCGTGGCCTTCGCCGGCAACGTGACGCAGGCGATCAACTGGGTGGCGCAGGGACTGCGCTTCGACGAAGGCGACGAAGTCATCGTCGGGGCGGAGGAGCATCCCGCGAACCGCTTCCCCTGGCGGGCGCTCGAGGCGATGGGCCGGATCCGGGTGATTCCCTGGCGGATGGCCCCCACAGACGAGGAACTGCTCGAGGATCTGGGCAGGCTGATCGGTCCAAGGACGCGGCTCCTTGCCGTCAGCCATGTGCTCCAGACCAGCGGCCGCGTGCTGCCGGCGGCGGCCCTGGCGGCGCTGTGCCGCGGCCGCGGAGTGCTGTCGCTGATCGACGGCGCGCAGGCACTCGGCCAGTTGCAGGTCGATCTCGGCCAGATCGATCCGGACTTCTATCCGTTCTCTGGCCACAAGTGGCTGATGGGTCCCGTCGGCACCTCCGGCATCTACATCCGCCCGGACAAGCTCGCGAACCTTGGCCTGCTGCCGGCCGGCAGCGGCTCTGCGGAGCAGGACCTCGCAGGTCGCGAGCAAGGGGACGTGGCCTGGCGCCAGGAGGCGCGCCGGTTCGAGGTGGGTACCGCCAACTGGCCGCTCTTCGAGGGGCTTGAAGCAGCACTCGCCCTGAGGGCGGAGATCGGCTCCGCGACGATCGAGCGGCACCAGAGAAATCTCGCTGACGCGTTCATCGACGGGCTGCCCCGAGGCGGCGAACTTGTCCAGGTGCCTGAGCGTGCCGCCATGTGCACGCTGCGCTTTCCCGAGGCGAGCGGGGATGTGGTCGGGCGGCTGGCCGATGGCGGCGTGATCGCGCGTGCGGTCGGCGAGTTCGGCCCTGGCGCGGTGCGCTTCTCGTTCGGCCCCTACAACAACCTTGACGATGTGGCGGCAGCCCACCGGGCCATCGCCGCCTTGACCGCCCGTGTCTAGCGCCGGCGGACCGGGCCCGCTCGCCGGGGTGAAGGTGCTCGACCTCTCCCGCGTGCTCGCCGGTCCCTATGCCACCATGGCGCTCGGCGAACTCGGGGCGCGCGTGATCAAGGTGGAGCACGTGCAGGAAGGCGACGAGACGCGCAGCTGGGGCCCGCCCTTCATCAAGGGCGAGTCGGCCTACTACCTCGGCGTCAATCGCAACAAGGAGAGCATCGCGCTCGATCTGACGCGCCCGCTCGCGCAGGACGTCGTGCGCCGTCTGGCCCTCGGCTGGGCGGACGTGGTCGTCGAGAACTTCCGCCCGGGCAACTTCGAGCGCTTCAACCTGTCGCTCGAGCGGATGCGCCGGAACAATCCCGCGCTGATCACCGCGAGCGTCCGCGGCTACCCGCTCGGCGACGACCGGGCCGGCTACGACTTCGTCATCCAGGGGGCCGGCGGGCTGATGTCCATCAGCGGGCCCGAGGAGGGACCGCCGTACAAGGTCGGCGTCGTGGCGGCCGACCTCTTCACGAGCTCATTCCTGCTCAGCGGCATCCTGGCCGCGCTCTACGCCCGAAGCCAGACAGGCAGGGGCCAGCACGTCTCCGTGTCGCTCTTCGAGTGCGAGGTGGCGATGCTGGCGAACGTGGCCTCGAGCCATCTGCTGACGGGTGAGCCCGCAAAGCGCTACGGCAACGCCCACCCGTCGATGGCTCCCTACGAGACGTTCGAGGCGATGGATGGGCCGATCACCCTGGGCGTCGGCAACGACCGGCAGTTCAAGAGCCTCGCGGAGGCGCTCGGTCATGCGGAGTGGATCCGGGACGAGCGTTTTGCGACGAACCCCCAGAGGGTGCTGCACCGGCAGGAGCTCAAGGAGGCGATCGACGGCGCGCTCGCGTCGCGCGGCCGCGCGGAGTGGCTCGACGTCCTCACCGCCGCCGGCATTCCCTGCGGACCGATCAGGACCGTGGGCGAAGTCTTCGCAAGCCCGGAGGTGGCCAAGGCGGGAACGGTGGTCGAGATGGACCACCCCCTCGTCCCGAACCTGAGGCAGGTTCGCCTGCCGTGGCGGTTCACGGAAACGCCCGCGGAGCCGCGCACGCCTCCGCCGCTGCACGGGCAGCACACCAGGCGCATCCTGCGCGAGGTGGGGCTCACCGAGCAGGAGGTGGAGGCGGCCTTTGCCGACGGCGTCGCGAATGGACCTCAAACGGAAGGCGTGACGACGGACGGAGCTGGCGGATGACGAAGGCGGAAGTCACACCGCCATTTCTGTTCCTGACCGACGAAGGGGCTGTCCCCGACGGGCCTCAGGCCCTGCGGGACAGCCCCTTCGCGGTGGACAGGCGTCAGCCGATGATCTCCTGGATACGCTTTGCGGCTCCCGGCCCGTACAGGCCGCCATGGTAGCTGAGGACGTAGTCGACGTCCTGCGGCAGCTTCGCGAGCGATGCCATGGCGGTCGGCATGTCCGGCGTCACCTCCGGCCCGGGGCCCTCGAGTTGGCCGTTCACGACGCGCATGGCGTCGCCTGAGATGACTGTGCGGTGCCGCGGGAAGTAGAGGCTGATGTGGCCCGGCGTGTGACCAGGCGTGTGGATGACCCGGATGCCGCCGTAGAGCGGCAGCTCCTCGCCGTCCTCCAGCAGCACGTCCACCTGCGCCGTGGGCAGGTTGGCCATGAGCGCCTTGAACTGGGCCTGCGCCGCCTCTGGCATCCGCTCGAGCATCCGCTCCATGCGCTCAGGGTTGAACTTGAGCAGCCGTTCGCGCCCCTCGATGTACGGAGCCTCGAGACGATGGGCGAGTACGGTGGCACGACCGGCCGCGATCGCCGGCAGGTTGCCGATGTGGTCGACATCCTGGTGGGTCAGGATGACGCGGTCCAGGTCCGCGATGGAGTGGCCGTGCGCCTTGAGGGCCGCCTCCAGCGCGTCTCCCTGGCCGGGGAAGCCCGTGTCGACCAGCGTGGCGCCTTCCTCGCCCATCAGCAGGACCGGGTACACGACGCTCGTTCCGCCGAACCCCTGCATCGTCAATTCAAGCACTTCTGCGCCTGGGAAGAGCTGCATGATGCGCCTCCTCGCTTGTCTCGAAGTATGGGGGTATTCGCGCCATCTGCCCAGGTTCCTAGGGCCGAAGGACCTCTCCTGCCGGTCCTCGCAGCGTCTGGCGCCGCCCGGTGTCCGACGCGCGACGCGCGGCGTCCAGGAGCCGCTGGCTTTCGACGCCGTCCTGGAAGGTCGGCAGATCCCCGCTCGGGCGGCCGGCGACCACGGACCGGTGCAGACGGTCGAGGAAGGGGAGCATCGCGCTGGCGTAGCCGCTCGCCGTGTCCGGAAGACCTGGCGCCTCCCGGGCCTCGGGAAGCTCGACCTCCCGCCAGTCGCCGTCGCCGCGCTGCAGCCGCACCGTGCGGTCGTCCGAAAGGGCGAGGGTGCCCTCGCTGCCGTGCACCTCGAGCTGCCAGCCCGACGGACGCGTCGTGGCGGAGCGGTAGTCGAGCAGGAAGGTGGCGCCCGACACGAGGCGGCCGACGACCTGGAAGGCGTCGTCCGCGTCGCGCCGCTCGCCGGCCGGGCCTTCGGCCACATGTGTCGTGAGCTGCGCCGTGAGTTCCGCGACTTCATCGCCGGTCCAGTAGCGCAGACTATCGAACATGTGGCTGCCGAGCGCCCCCAGCCTGCCGCCACCCTGGCTTCTGCGGCCCAGCCAGCCGAGCGGCGCGCTGTGCAGTTGCGCCAGGCGACGGTCCTGCCCTGCGTAGGAGACATGCAGGATCCTCCCGATCGCGCCGTCCGCGATCAGGCCGCGCACCGCGGCGCGGGCGGGGCGGAAGCGGAACTCGAACGTGATCGCGCCGATGCGGTCCTGCGCGCGGCGCAGCGATTCCATCGACTCCGCCTCCACGAGGTCCAGCGCCATGGGCTTCTCGCAGAGGACGTGGAGTCCCGCCTGAAGGGCAGCTTCCGTGATCTCGCGATGGAGCTCCGGGTTCGCGGCGACCACCAAAAGGTCGAGCGGCAGATCGATCAGGTCGTGCCAGTTGTCCATGACGTTCGCGATTCCGCTCTCAGCCCGTACGCGGTCCGCGTCGCCGCGGTGCAGGCTCGCGATCGCCACGGGTTCGAAGCCCGGATGGGCCGCCAGGATCGGCGCGTGGACACGGGCACCGAAGCCGCTGCCGGCGATCCCTACGCGCAAAACATCCAAAGTGGAGCGCCTCCTTGCCATGCTAGCCTTCGTCGTCTGCGGTGCGTGTCCTCCCGGAAGCTGCCACTCGGACAGGCGGGGCCGCCATGGCCGGAAGGCGCGCGAAAGCCGGTGCGGCCTCGAACGTGTGGCCTGTGCCCTTGACGGTCCGACCGCCCTTGCCTACAGTGTTTGCCACGTCCCACAGGCATTCGGCCGTTGGTTATAATGAGACCTACTTGGCAGGACGTCCCGGATGACCAAGAAATCTGCCCCGCGAGGAAGATCAGCATGGACCTGGGGGAGCTGTTTCATGGTCCGAACGCTGGTTGGGCCCTTGAGCTCTACGAGCGTTACCGGCAGGATCCTCAGCTGGTCGACGCCGCGACGGCTGCCATGTTCCGACGCATGGAGCTGGAAGGCGGCGTAGGCTTCAAGGATGTTCCGAGCACGGCGACCGCCGCGCCGGCGGATGTACAGGAGATCGTGCTCGCTGCGCGTCTCGCGCGCAACATCAGGGAATACGGGCACCTCAAGGCGCGCCTCGACCCGCTGGGTCAGGATCCGCCGACGCAGCACGCGCTCGACGCGCGGGGCTACGGCCTGACGGACGAGCAGATGGATCGGCTGCCTGGGGCGATCGTGTTCCCGGCGGCGGGCCCTGCCGCCGGCAGCCTGAGGCAGGCGATCGCCCGCCTTGAAGAGATCTACATGGGAACGATCGGCTTCGACTTCAGCCACGTGCACGAGGCCGAGGAGCGGCAATGGCTGCAGCACGCCGCGGAGGACGGCAGTTACCGCCACATGGCCGCGGCGCGGCGGCTCGAGATCCTGGAGCGCCTCACCGACGTGGAGGAGTTCGAGCAGTTCCTGCACCGCACGTTCCAGGGGCAGAAGCGGTTCTCGATCGAAGGCAACGATGTGCTGGTGCCCATGCTGGACGAGATCATCGACGCGGCCGTCGAGAGCGGCACGCGC
>JAJZIE010000192.1 GCA_021810725.1 Bacillota bacterium
GCCTTCGAGGAGGTGGCGCGCCGTGGCGTTTGACCTCGATCGCTACCGCGACGCGATGCAGAGCGTGCCCGGCCGCATGGAGTACGGCAGGGTGGTCGAGGCCGTGGGCCTCTCCATCCAATCCCTTGGACCGCAGGTGTCCCTGGGGGAGCTCTGCTACGTCGAGCAGCCGAGCGGCGAGCCCCTGCCCGCCGAGGTGGTCGGCTTCCGCGAGGGGCGCGTCATCCTGATGCCGCTCGGCCGCAGCCGCGACATCGCGCCGGGGGCCGCCGTGCGGCCGGCCCACGAAGCGTTCACGGTCCCTGTGGGCGAGGCGTTGATCGGTCGGGCGATCGACGCGTTCGGAGCGCCGATCGACGGCCTTCCCGCCATTCTGTCTTCAGAGCGCATCCCCACCGACCGGCCCGCGCCGAGCCCGCTCGAGCGGCCGCTGATCCGCGACGCGCTGCCGACGGGCGTCAAGGCGATCGACGCCCTGACGACGCTCGGCGCCGGCCAGAGGATCGGCATCTTCTCCGGACCCGGCGTCGGCAAGAGCGTGCTCCTCGGCATGATGGCCCGCGGCTCCGCGGCCGATGTCGCCGTGATCGCGCTTGTCGGCGAGCGCAGCCGCGAGGTGCAGGAATTCGTCATGCGGGACCTCGGCCCCGACGGCATGGCGCGCAGCGTGGTCATCGTGGCCACGTCGGACGAGCCCGCGCTCGTGCGGGTGCAGGCCGCCTTCACCGCCACCGCCATCGCGGAATACTTCCGCGACAAGGGCAAGAACGTTCTGCTCCTCTTCGACTCGATCACGCGCGTCGCGACAGCCCAGCGCGAGGTGGGGCTCGCGGCCGGGGAGCCTCCGGCCACCCGCGGCTACCCGCCCTCGGCCTTCGCGATCCTGCCGAGGCTTCTGGAGCGCGCGGGCACGGCGAGGGCCGGGTCGATCACGGGTTTCTACACCGTGCTGGTCGAGGGCGACGACATGCAGGAGCCGGTGGCGGACGCCGCGCGCAGCGTGCTCGACGGCCACATCGTGCTGACGCGTGAGCTCGCCGACGCGGGCATCTTCCCCGCGATGGACGTCGGCCGCTCGATCTCGCGCGTCATGCGCCAGATCGTCACGCCGGAGCACCAGGAGCTTTCGCAGACCCTGCGCGGGCACTGGGCGCTCTACGAGGACGCGAAGGACCTCATCCGCATCGGCGCCTACCAGGCCGGGGCCAGTCCCGACGTGGACCGGGCCGTCGCGCTCAGGCCGCGCATCATCGAGTTCCTGCGCCAGGACGAGCACGAGATCGTGCCGTTCGACACGGCGATCGAGGGACTCCGGGAGATCTGCCGATGAGCGGCCAGGAGCGCCTTGAGCGCCTGCTTCGCCTGCGCCGGCACGAGCGCGACATGGCGGCCGTCGCCATGCGCCGCGCCGAAGAGCAGGCGGCGGCGGCGGAGGCCGCCGCGCACGCGGCGCGCGAGCGGCGCGAAGAGGCCGAGCGCCGGCAGGCCGCCGCTTCCGGGAGGCCGCAGAGCACCCACGACTTTCTTCAGGGCCGCTTCGAGGTTCTCGAGCGGATCGACGACGAGCGCATGCACGATCTGCAGGAGCGGCGTCTCCACCGTGCGCTCAACCTTCGCCGCGGCGACCTGCGCCAGGCGATGGTGCGCGAGGAGCAGATGAAGCACCTCGACGAGAGCGAGCGCCGGCGTCAGCAGGCCGAGGAGCTGCACCTGGAGCAGAAGGCTTTGGACGACCTCAGGCGCGAAGGGGGTGGACGTTCATGGTGACGGCGACGATCGCGGCCATGCCCGCGGCGGCGGGCGCCAAGGGAGCATCGCCGGCGAAGGCCCAGCCGGGCTTCCAGGACGCCCTGCGCCAAGCCATGTCGACGCGGGAAGCGCCGAAGTCCGAGAAGAGCCGCCTGCCCAAGGACGCGGCGGGACTCTGGCTCGCTGTCGCCGCCCAGCCGTACGAGCGCGTTGTGGCCGAGACCCCGGCCCATGGCGGCCCGCAAGTCGCCGGCCTGACCGGTGGCCGCGTGGCGGCGGAGGGCGCGAAGACATCCCTGGCCGCCGCAGGCGGCACCGCCCCTGAAACTGCTCGTCCCGACGCCAAGGATCTGCATGTGGCAACCCAGGCAGCGGCGCAAGCGACGGCGCAGGTCCAGGGCCTGAAGGGCGAGTTGGCGGCGACCGCAGCCGCGACGACGGCGCACGCCGGCCGGAGCGCCCAGCCTGCGTCGGCCACCCAGGTCCATACCCCCGAGGCCTCCGCTCCCGCTCCGACGGTGGCCAAGGCGTTGGCTGGCAAGGCGCCTGCTCCCGCCCCCGCCGGTGAGGGAGTCGCCAGGACGGTTGCCGGCCTGGCGGGGAACATGCTGGCCATGGCCACGGAGCCTGGCCGGGTCGCCTTGCGCCCCGCCCTTGCCTCGACGCCTGCCGAAGCCCAGGGGAGCAAGGAGTCCGAGCCCTCGTCCGCGATCGGCGGCGGGGCCGGCGCTCCCGGGGCTGCCACCAGCCTGCGGCGCTCCCAGGGTGCCGCGACTACTGTGGCGGCACGCGTCGGCGGGACCTCATCCCTTGTGGCGGCACGCGTCGGCGGGACCTCATCCCTTGGATCCCACGGCCACGGCCAAGCGGGAAATGTGGCGAGAGACGGCGAAAACGGTCGACAGGTGGCAGTGCCGGGAACCTTGGCCGCCGCAGCCCCGGGCGCCGCGCCGCGCTCTCTTGGGACGGGCCCCGTGGACGGTGCTTCCGTCGCGGCGCAGGTGGCCGCGGTGGCGCAGCGCACCGCCGCCGGCATGGAGTCCGGCGCCGCCTCGGTGCGGCTGCAGCTCGACCCGCCCGAGCTCGGGCACGTGCAGGTCACGCTGCGTGCCGCGCAGGACGGCATCGTCGCCGTGCTGCGGGCGGAGAACCCGACCGCGATCGCGGTGCTGCAGGGTGGACAGGAAGATCTTCGCCAGCGCCTCGGGGCGCTCGGCTTCAAGGCCACGAGTGTCGAGGTGACCGCGGCGGACCGGCCGAGGATCGTCGTCGCGAGCAGCCGGAGTTCCGCCGGAAGGAGGCGCGACTAGATGTCCATAGGCCCCATCGGAGGGTCGTCGGGCGGCACCGGCCAGGGCAACGGGGGCTCGGTCGGGGGGCTCAACCAGAACGACTTCCTGCAACTGCTTGTGGCGCAGATGCAGAACCAGGATCCGACGAACCCGGTGTCAAGCGACCAGTTCCTGCAGGAGATGGCCTCGTTCACGGAGGTTGTCGACCTCTCGCAGCTCCAGACCCTGACGCAATCGCTCCTCAACAACGAGGTGGCGACGCAGGGACTCGGGCTGCTCGGCAAGCAGGTCACGGCCCAGACGGGTTCGAGTGGGCAGATCACCGGCACGGTCACGGAGCTCACCATGGTCCAGGGCCAGCCGATGCTTACGGTCAACGGCACGCAGATACCGGTGAGTCAGGTGGTTTCGGTCCAGTCGTAGGGCCGGACCGCGGCGCGAGGGGAGGGGGGACGGGATGGCGAAGGCGCGCGCGAGCGAGGTGTCGGGTCTCAAGGCACCGCCGCACGTCTACGACTTCCGCCGTTCCCGCCGGCTCTCCGCGGATCAGATGCGCTCCCTCGAGCGCATGCACGAGCATCTCGCGGGACTCCTTGGCACCTATCTCACCGCCTACCTGCGCACGCGCGTCACCTGCGAGCTCAGGGACGTCGTGCAGACCGTTTTCGAGGACGTGGTCCGCTCGCAGCCGGCGCGCAGCATCGTCGCGACGCTCGCGGCGGAACCCCTGACGGGCGCGCAGCTCATGCGCCTCAGCCCGTCGCTCGGACATGCCCTGATCGACCGCCTGCTCGGAGGATCGGGAGACGTGTCGGTGGAGGACAGGACGTTCACCGACATTGACATCCATGTGCTGGAGCGCGGCCTGCCGGTCTTCCTCGAGGCGCTCGGCGAGAGCTGGGCAGGGGTGGAGCGCCTGCATCCCGTGATCCGCCTCCTCGAGGCCTCGCCGCAATTCCTGCGCCTTGTCGGGCCGCAGGAGGCCATCGTCCAGATCGACATCGAGATCTCGTTCGCCCATCACTCGGGAGATCTCACGATCGTGATCCCCTACGAGTCCCTCAAGCCGATCCTGCCGAAGCTCACCTCGGTCGCCCTGCTCACCGAGCAGACGGAGGACCATCCGGCGGACATCGAGGGGGCGCGGCTGCTGCGCCAGGCGGCCCTCGGCATCGAGGTGGACGTCTCCGCCGTCATCGGCTCCACGACGCTCACCGTGGCGGACTTCATCGACCTCTCGGCGGGCGACGTCGTGATGCTGGACCAGCAGGCCGCCGCGCCGCTTGAGGTGCTCGTGGAGGGGCGTCCGAAGTTTTTGGCCAGGCCGTTCGTCAGGAGCCGAAGGATCTGCCTGATGATCGATGGCCGCATCGAGGAGAACGAGGGGAGCCAGGACCATGCTGAATGATCAGGACCTCTCCACCTACGGCATCGTGCAGAACCTGGCCTGGGGCGGGGCGGAGCCTGTGCTCGCGGACCGCCTGGGCTGGGATGCCCAGGCGGTGGTGAACCGCGTCAAGGAGGGGGAGGGGCCCAAGTCCCCCACCCGCGTCTATCGGTTGAGCGGGCAGCTCACGCAGGAGGGCGTGCTCGAGTTCGACGAGGGCATCTACGCCGCCTTGCAGGAGGAAGGCGCCGACCAGGTGGCCGAAGCCTGCCTCAAGATGCTCGGCGAGGTGCTGCGGCGCGAGGTGGAGGTGCGCCTGGGACCGGTTCCGGAGGGGAGTTCCTCGCTGGACGGCAGCTGGGTGCAGACCTCCGTGCGGGTGCTCGTCGGCGAGCAGAGCTACGAGGTGGCGCAGTACGTGCGCCCGACCGAGGTGGGCGAGGTGGTGGCGGCGTTCTCCGCCGCCGACCCGGCGCCGGAGCCCGAGATCCCCGCCGACCTCGAGGCGGCCGGCGAGGCGCTCCTCACCCCCGACATGCTGCTTATGGCCGGCGTCTCGGATGCGGATGCGCCCGCCGGTGCGGCGGACGCCGAGGCCTGGGGCGACGACGAGACGGCCGCGGCCGCCGCGCCGCCCGCGATGCCGGAGGCGCCGCCTGTCGCGTTCGAGGTCCAGCAGTGGCCTGAGCTGCCGCAGGACCGACCGCAGCTCGCGCAGCCCGCCACGCTCGGCCTCCTCTACGACGTGCCGCTCACCGTGCGCGCGGAAC
>JAJZIE010000193.1 GCA_021810725.1 Bacillota bacterium
CGCAATCGCTCCGTCGGCTTGTCCCGTCTCATGCACCGCATCAGCAGACCAGGATCTGCCACAGCCTAGAGACCTCGGCACCCTCGCCTTCGACCCACACCTGCTTGACACTCTCGACGACCACGTCAGGCCGTTGCGGTCCGGAGCCGCCATGCGCTATGCTTAAGCGCGCGCAACGGGGCGTGGCGCAGCGGTAGCGCACTTGGTTTGGGACCAAGGGGTCGCGAGTTCGAATCTCGCCGCTCCGACCAGTTTTGCGGGTGTAGCTCAATGGTAGAGCGGAAGCCTTCCAAGCTTCACACGTGGGTTCGATTCCCATCACCCGCTCCAATTTGCGGCCCCAGTAGCTCAGCGGTCAGAGCATCCGGCTTCTACCCGGAGTGCCGGGGGTTCGAATCCTCCCTGGGGCGCCATTTCGTTTAGGTTCGCGGGGCGCTGTTGTACCTGCAACCTTAAGTTGTCCCGTTTGGCCAGGATATGCTTTGTGCGTGTCCTGGCCACTTTATGCTGTGCAGGGTGCATGTCTTAAGGCGGCATGACCGACGCCAGGAAAGACGTAATCTCGGCCGACAGGAAACGGCGATGTCGAGCTACGACAGTCCAGCGGCACGTGCGAACCGGTGAGCGCGGGTGGACAGTATGCGCTGTTGTCCTTGTACACGCCCGCGCTCTGAGATGACGCCGGACCAACTGATCAGCCTCGTTGCCCGCGTTGGCTGGGCGGCGCTCACATCGCTCCGTGTCGTCAGAGTGTCGCCTTCGCGTCGTTGCGGCTGTCGCTGCTTCGATGTACGTTTTGATCGAGGTGGGCTCTGGTGCTGATAAGCGGTTCATTCATCAGACAGGAACGTACGCGCAGAGCGTGGTCGCAAGCGGAACTTGCCGCGAATGCAGGCGTGGACGTGCGAACGATCCAACGTCTCGAACGAACCGGGCAGACCTCATTCGCCACGTTGCAAGCAGTCTCCCGAGCGTTGGACACAGATGTTGGCGCTCTAATCGATGGTGTTCCGGCGACCTCTCCATCGGCGGCGAAGTGGTTAGCTCCCCGGACGTCTCCTCGGCGTGAGGCGGTGTTCAAGGTCCTATACGCACTCGCCTTGCTGGGAACGATCCGAGTGGGTCTTTTCGAGTTCGGAGACTCTGGCAACTGGCCTCATTGGCAGATCTTCTTTCTCGCGTCATTGGTCGCGATTGCACTGCTCGTATACGGCTATAGGAGTCGGGATCTACGGGCGTTCGGCGTTGTCACCCTAGCTGCTGCCGTAAGTTTGCTCTGGTATTTTCCTCTTGTGCTCCCGGCGGCCGTCTTCCTGGCGGCAACGTGCCTTGTGCTCGCAGTGGCCCCACGCGTCGACGCCTCGACTGTTCTGACAAAGGATAGATGATACGGTACCTCGGCTGTGCACTCTCGGACACGTTATTGGATGGCGGCTGCACTTCCGGCCTGCATTCGGGTTCTGCGCCACGAAGCGGGGCCGATCACGCACCGCCATGTCTAACAGCGGTCGGCCAAGAATCGGTTTCGAACTCGGACTCATTTCTGCTGAAGGCACAGCTGTAGCACGTGCAAGCCCAGGTTGTCCCGTTTGGCCAGGATGCGCTTTGAGCGCGCCCTGGCCACTTTAGGCTTTGCATCGTTCGCACGATGACCCACCTGCCCTGACAGAAAGGGGGCTGAGACAGCGACGCCACGCGGAACCGAACCGACCGGCGTGGCTTCTCAGACCGCAGCTAAGGGAATCACCCAGCCTGCTTGACTCTCCCCTTGGGGGAGACAGTATCGTCCAAGTCAAAGGTGGTGCCCGGATGATCGACGGCCATTTCAGCATTGGCGAAGCATCGCGACGCACCGGGCTCTCGGTCAAGGCGATCCGGCATTACGCGAACGAGGGCATCGTCCGTCCGACCGTCGTGTCGGATGCCGGATACCGACTCTACTCGGCGGAGGACCTCTGGCGCCTTGGACTCGTGCGCATCCTCCGCAATCTCGAGTTTGGGCTGCCGGAGATCCGCAAAGTCCTGGAGAGGTCTCTCGATCTCACCGCTGTCGTTCGAATGCAACGGGCAGCCCTTGACATGCAGATCCGTCGGCTGGACCGCGCGCGCTCCCTGCTGGATCGGGTACCTGAGAGCATCTGGGGGCAGGAGTCCTTGCACCACCTCAGCACAGTCCTGGAGGCGATGCAGATGAGTCGCGAAGAACGGGAGCACTGGGTCACGGAAAACTGGACCAGCACCATGATGGCAGGCGCACCGGACGAATGGCGCGAGGCATACCTTCGTCAGGTGCGCGACATCCTGCCGGACGAACTCAGCGCGGAGCAGGCCAAGGCGTGGAGCGAACTCAAGGAACTCCTCTCGGATCCTGCGTACCAGGCAGATCTGCGCGACGTCATGAGGCCCTTCTGGAGCATGGTGCAGTCGTCGTCTGCGTTGCCGAACGTGTGGGCCGCGTCCATGAACGCTCTGACCGAACGCGCCCGCCTGCTGTACGAGCGGGACGCACCTCCTGAGCATCCAGATCTGCAGGCGGTCGTTGGCGATTGGATTGATCTGTTCGCGCAAGCGCTCAAGATGCCGGCTACGCCTGACTTCGTCGAACGTTTCGCACTCTACGCCGAGACGTATGCGACGGGCCCGAGCCGGAAGATTTGGGACGTGATGCGACGGTTGAACCCTGAGCGGCTGCAGATCGACGACGGCGTGCAGATGCTCATGGTGAAGGGATTGCGCTGGCGGCTCGCGCACAGCCGCTGAGAGGCCCCGCCTGTTCTCAGCGCCGCCCACGGCGACAACGGCCCCGAGGATGAAGGAGAACGCCGCGAAGCGATGCCTCGCGGCGTTCAGCTATTGCATGGGTCTCAGGCGCGGCGCAGGATCAACAGTCGACTGCCCGCTTGGACCTGCTCCTGATCCAGAGCGAAGCGCACCGTCCCCGCCGCGAGCACCCCGAGCACCACCTCTCCTCGCAGGGCCCGACGGGAACGCACCTGCTCGATGCTCTGGCCCACTTCATCGCTGTTCGGGTCTTCCTCTGCGATGCGGTGATCCTCATCGCGCACCAACTGCCAGAGCAGAGGACCGGCATGCGGGGACTGCGCAGAGCGCGACAGCACGTGCCCTACGAGGTCGTCACCGGGAAAGCTCGACAACAGACCAAGCTCCGCCAGGGCCGCGGCCGTATTGCGGCGGGCTGGAACGGCCGTGATGGTGAGCTTTGGCGCCAGGTTGCGCAACGCCAGGGCAGAGATCAGGATGTCGCCATCGTGGTCATGGCAGAGGAGAGCCGCGGCAGCTTTCCGTAGGTCGACGCGGGCCAGAGTGTTCTCGTCTGCCGGATCGTCATGAAGGAACTGCAGGTGGGGGTGGTCGATACCGAGCGCATCGACGTCGGCCACCACCATCACGTGCCGGTTTCGCCCGAGCAGGTCGTCAACAGCGATCCTGGCCGTCGGCGACCATCCCAGCACCAGCACATAACCGTTCGGCATGACTTTCGCGCTCATTCCCAGCATCCTTCGCAGGCGTCCTTCGACGAACCCGGACGCGGTATCGGCCAGGAGCAGACCCAGGACAGGAACCGCCACGATCATCAGCACCATCGCCACGATGCGCGAGGTGGGGTTGGTGGCGGTGACGTCGCCGTACCCCACCGTGGTCACCGTCGTGATGGTCCAGTAGAGTGCGGTGACAAAACTCGTGTGTTGGGACCACTGGAACAGCGCTGCGCCGACCACGATCATCACACCGACGACAAGGAGCGTGCGCGCCGTTCTGCCAAAGGAGAACCGGTGGCGCCTGCGCGCCATCAGCCGACGCATGACCGCGAGCAGTCGTCCCCCGTGGCCGCTGGGATCTGTCGTTGCGCACCCCCCATTCTGTCTCCACCTGATGGTCGTTTCGCCGTTGGCGCCTGGGCACCCTGCGGAAGTCGCTCGAACCACCGGCGCTGCCCGCATGCAACCTTCACCACCATGCCACGCGCGATGAGCGTCTCAGGACGGCCTGTCGCCTAGCGCAGGCCCTGTGTCCGTACCCGCCCGCCGCTCTTGCGACCGACGGGCATCGGGAAGACGTCTTGTGGCCCCATTTGCGGCCACGGTTAGGCTGGTACATCCGCCGCAGCGCTGAATTGCCGAACACGTTTTCAGGAGCGATGTCCAAAACAGTTTGGGTGAGAAAGTATTACCGACATCTCCCTCGCAATGCGACACCGTAAACACATTATCCCATCCGGTGTAGTCGCTCTGTAGGCAAATATTTCATAGAGGTAACTGAACGAACTCAGCCAATCTACCGGGCTGGGAGTGATGGCGTGTCCGTTTTGTCCATGGCAAAGAAAGCTATTGTTGCGGCATCGATCATTTCGTTGATACCCATGCTGTCCACTGCGCATGTGGCGGCAGGCTCCAACCCGCTTCCCGAGACCAGAGCGGCATTCACCTGCGCCTTGTCGGACGCGCTGCACCTGGCACCAAAGCCGGTGTCGGGCAGTCCCTTCACCGACCTCGGCTCCACCTCGACCGCGTGTCAGGAAGAGATCTCGGCCGCCTACGCCGCTGGTTGGATCTCGGGTACGGGGCCGCACAGCTTCGGGCCACGAGCCCCGCTGACGCGCGAGCAGGTGGCGAAGATCGAGATCAACGCCCTTGGCCTCTCTCAGGCCGCGGGGGCGCTCCTTGCGTACCGGCCGTTCTTTGTTGACGCCGGCACCATCGGCGCCTGGGCGTGGGGTGACGTGGACGAGGCGCACAAGATCGGCATCCTGAACGGCTTCACGAACGGCACGTTCGGCCCCGCCGTCACCTTCACTCCGGCCCAGGCAGGGGACGCGATCCGGCAGCTGCTGGGCTACGAGCAGGGAAAGCGCCCCTCGACCACCTTCCTGCAGGCTGCACGCGTGCCCGCCGTCACGCTGGACAACGCCGTCTACGCCATCGGCGTGACTTTCGACCCCACCCCCCCGCCGGTCACCGTGGATCCCTTGAACAACGCCGCCGACACGCGCGTCTCGTGGCTCTGGGACGCGGTGCAGAAAGGTTGGTTGCCGAGAACGACGACCACGGTATCGACCAAGATCAGCCGCGCGGAGTTGCTGAGCGTCGTTGTGGCGGCTTTGGGGGACAGCGACGCCGCGACGGCCCTCTCGAACGCCCCCTCGCCCTACCGGGACGACGCTCTGATCC
>JAJZIE010000194.1 GCA_021810725.1 Bacillota bacterium
CCTGCCCGAGGCAGCGGACGCCGCCTCGGATCTCTTCGTGCTGGCGAGCCGCGCGCAGAACCGCGTGCTTCTCCTCCACCAGGGTCCCCTGACCCCGCTCGTCGCGGGCGCGGCGCTCCTGCACGAAGCCGTGACCGAGCTCGAAGAGACGGAGTCGGTGGGCAAGGAGAACTCTCCGGCGCGCTAGTCCCTGGTCAGAGGTAGGATGAAAGCTGCTCCGCGTTGCGCTCGAGATCTTCGCGGCGCCCCTTGAAGGCGCAGTAGGCGACGTGGCTGAGACCGATCTGGATCAGACAGCAGCGCAGCCGGTCCTCCGCGAGGGCCGGCGGCCCGCCATGCGTCTGCCAGTGCCGGTCCAGGAGCGCCGCGAGGTCCAGGTCCTGCCACGCCGGGAACCACGGCCACCAGTAGAGGAGCCAGGCGATGTCGTAGAGCGGGTCGCCGTACATGGCGTTGCCCCAGTCGATCACGCCGCGGAGTTTTCCTTCGTCCACCAGCACGTTGCCCAGGATGTCGCCGTGCACGATGTGGCGCAGGTCCGGAAGCTTCGGCGCAAGCCGCCTTAGCGTCTCGACGCCCCGGTCGAAGGTCCGGGCAAGGCCCGGCGCCATCACCTCGAGCCGATCGCGCCAGCCCGCGATCCGTCCGCCCTGGTCGGCTACGGCGAGGAGCGCCTCCGCCCAGGACCCGTTCTCTCCGCGCCCGTTGGGGCTCCAGTAGCCGAAGCCCTGCGTGCCGCCGATATCGACGGCCCGCAGAGCTTCGAGCGTCTCGAGCAGGTCCGGCAGGGCGCTCTTCACGCCGGGCAGGTCAAGGCCTTCCAGGGATTCGCCTGGAACCCGCGCGGAGACGCAGTAGAAGCCGCGTGGCGCCGCCCCTACCTCAAGCACCTCGGGGATGGGCAGCGCCGTGCAGGAGTAGGCGGCCATCACGCGGTCCTTCTCGAAGTCTTCTCGGTAAGGGCCGAAGCGGACGACGACGTCGCGCCCGTCGAGGCGCAACGCGTAGGCCCGGGACCATTCGCCCAGGCCGAGCAGCGCAAAGTCTTGGGCGCGTCCGTCGAACCGCGCTTCCAGGAAGCGGCGCGCCTTGAGATCGCGTTCATCCATCGGCCGCATCACCCGCCATCTCTGCCTCTCCCTGCCCGTCCCCTAGTCCTCGTGCGCCAGGGGCACCCCGCGGAACATCGCCCAGAGCACCAGGTCGTAGGCTGCCTTGAGCGCTCCCGCCAGGATGAACGGCAGGCCCATCGCCGCCACCGTCAAGGCGAAGCCGGTGATCGCAGGCGAGACGGCCGACGCGCTGCCGCGCACGGCGGCGGTGACGCCCGCAGCCGCGCCGCGCTCCTCCGGCGCCACGAGCGCCATGGTGTAGGCCTGGCGCGTCGGCACGTCGAGCTGCGAAAGGAGACTGCGCAGCACAAGCAGCACGGCGGCTGCAGGGAAGCTCGGCGCGAAGGCCACGAGCAGCAGCAGGACGTTGGACGGCAGGTGCGTGAACACCATCGTGTTCAGAAGTCCGAAGCGCTTCGCAAGCCACGGCGCCGCCAGCTGGGACACGGCCATGGCGAGGTTCGTGGCGAAGAAGAGCACCCCGGCAACGCCAGCCGCGATGCCGAAGCGCTCGTGCAGCCAGAGAACAGCGATGCCCTGCGCCACGAGCCCACCCGCCAAGGCGTCGACGCCGAACAGGGCGGTCAGGCGCAGCACGATGCCCCGACTCTGCTGCAGGCGCCCGTGCGGCCGCGCGCCGGTCGCCTGGTGTGCCTCCTCCACCGCGAGCGAGAGCCCACTATAGAGCCAGACGAGTCCGCCGCCGATCGCGGCGTAGAGCCAGAACGCAGCGGCGCTGTGCAGGCTCGGTGGCAGGGCGGCCGCGGCCAGCGCTCCGAAGGCCGCAGCCAGCGCGGCGGTCATGTTGTAACGGGCATAGAGCGCCATGCGGGCGCGGCCGTCGCCGAGGTGCGCCAGGGCCGCCTGCTCGATCGGCAGCATCGCCGCGACATCCTTGCCTGTCGGACTGAAGGTGGCCAGGAGGCTCGCCAGGACCAGGACCGGCAGGGAGGTGCTCGCCGCGAGCAGGACGCCTCCGAGCACGATGCCTCCCGCAAGCAGCATGAGGCTGCGGCGCCGGCCAAGCGCCGCGCCGAGACGGCCGGCCACCGCGCTCAAGGCGCCACTCGCCAGCAGCGCAAGGGTGAAGAGCAGGCCGATTGTCACCGGCGGGAGGCCGTGGAGGCGCCAGTAGAGGGCCACCTCGACCGATACGAGACCGTAGCCGAAGCCGCGCAGGGCGGTCGCCGCGATGATCCGGGTCGCGTCGCCGCGTCCGGCCGGCTGCGCCACTAGGCCTGCGCCTGGCACCAGCGGTAAAGGGCGTCGTAGAGCGGCGTCTCGAGTTGCAGCTTTTCGCGGTCGTCCTCGCCGTGGAGGAGGGCGAAACCGTGGGCCGCCGCATAGAGCCCGGCCGCCTCCGGGACGATGCCCCTGTCCTCGGACACGTCGGCCCCGTGCACGATCTGCGCGAGGCGGGCGAGCGCCGGATCCTTGAGTCCGTACTTGAGGATGATCGACTCGAAGCTGCAGCGCCCGTCGACGTGGCCAAGCTCGACACCCTTGACGTCGAACGGGATCGCTCCTTCCCGTTCGGCCACCGCCATGACCTCGTCGCCAGGGACGAAGAGGAACTCCGCCTCCTGATCGACGAAGCGCCGGATCAGCCAGGGGCAGGCGATGCGATCGACGTTGGCGTTCTTGCGCGTGACCCACTTCATGGTGCGACCTCCCAATGGGTTTCCTGAGGTCCACCGTAGCACCCGGCGGGGTGACGGAACAAGCAGACCGGCGCTCCTTGAGGTGGAGCGCCGGTCTGTATCAGGGCAGGAGCTTCCCTACGATCGCGTCGAGGTCCCCGAGGTCGCGCATCGAGCGGCCGAGGTGGCGTGCGGCCTCCCGGCCGTCCCGGCCATAGGCGACGATTCCCGGCAGCCGGCCGAATGCGGCAAGGCGCCACTCCTGGCCGAAGCGGGAGAGCAGTCGGCCTGAGGGGTCCGGGATGCCGCGAAACGGGATGGCGTGCTCCCTGAAGTAGGCTTGGAACCTCTCAGGGCTGTCGGGACCGATGGCCACGACCTCGATGCCCTTCGCCCTCAACTCCGGATAGCGCCGTGCGAGCTCGCCGAGCTCCTTGCGGCAAAAGGGTCAGGCGAAGCCGCGCAGGAGCACGACAATCAGCGGCGTGACCTCCAGAAGGTCACGGTCCGTGACGGCCGCGCCCAGATGGTCCTGGAGCGAGAACTCCGGCAGTGCCATGGCCTCACCCTCCGCTACTGGATGTCTGTCGTGTCCCGGCTCTTCTCCGCTCGAGCGGGCCGGACCTGCGCCTTCAGCGGGTGCTCAGGGCCTCGCGTCCGCCGTGCAGGATGCGGGTCCAGCGGACGAGCTCCGTCACCAGCCCGGCCACGACCTGCCGCGTGTCCTCATCCGTCAGGCGGCCATCCGCCGCGAACTTCGCCTGCGGGTCGCGCACCAGCACCTCGGGCTTGTTGACCAGGTGCATATTCGTGAACACCGCCACGTGGCGGAAATGGAGCTGTGCGCGGACGGTGCCGAAGGTCCCTTGCGACGCGCCCATGATCGCGACGGGCTTGTCGTAGAGGCCCGAGTCGCTCACGGGCCTGCTCGCCCAGTCGAGCGCGTTCTTGAGCGCACCCGTGAGCGAGTAGTTGTACTCCGGCACCGCGAAGAGCAGGCCGTCCATCGCCTTGACGCGCTCGCGGAATACCTGCGCCGCCTCGGGTGTGGCCGGGCCGTCGAGATCCGGATTGTAGAGCGGCAGATCGGAGATCGGGATCTCCTCGTAGGTGACATCCTCCGGCATCAGTCCGGCGGCGGCGCGCAGCAGCATCAGGTTGAAGGAACCTGCGCGCAGGCTGCCGCAAATGCCGCCGATGCGGATCTTGCCTTCGTCCATGGGTGGTCTCCTCTCTGGTCGGAACTATGAATAACATAGCGCTTTGGATATGGCTGTGCAACCAGGCCTTGCCGCGCCGACAGGAGGTTGGCCAACGGACAGGAAATTGATCCGTGGGGAGCGGAGATTGGCGAGGAGGCCCTGCACTTGCGCTTCAAGGTTGTCCATGCCGCGGATCTTCATCTCGACACGCCTTGCAGCGGGCTTGGCCGGACGGCGCCCGACGTGGCGGAAGCCCTGCGCGACGCGTCCCTCCATGCCTTCGAGGGACTCGTCGATCTTTGCCTGCGCGAGCAGGCGGCGATCCTGCTGCTGGCGGGAGACGTGTATGACGGACAGGAGCGCGGCATCCGTGCCGAGCGGCGGCTCAGGGCAGGCCTCGAGCGCCTGGGCGAGGCCGGCGTGCGCACCTTCGCCGTGCACGGCAACCACGACCCCCTTTCTCAGGGCGCGGGACCCGCCTGGGGAAGCGGCACCTACGTTTTCGCCGCCGACGAGGTGGCGGCGGTGCCCGTCGAAGTGGCGGGCAGGGTGGTCGCCACCGTGCACGGCATCTCCTTTCGCGAGCGCGAGGAGCACCGCAATCTGGCGCGCCTGTTCCAGCGGAGCGGGGAGGGCCTGCAGATCGGCCTTCTGCACGCCAACGTCGGCGACCCGCAGCACGCCTCCTACGCCCCCTGCAGTGTCGACGACCTGCGCGAGGCAGGCATGGACTACTGGGCGCTCGGCCACGTGCACCGACGCAGGTTCGTGCTCGAAGGAGGTCCCTGGGCCGCCTATCCCGGGGTCCTGCAGGGCAGGAGCCCGGCCGGGGGTGAGCTGGGGCCCAAGGGGGCTCTGGTGCTGGATTGCGACGACCGGCTCGGTCTTCTCGAGCCGCCCAGATTCGTGGCGCTCGACCGAATCCGCTTCGAGACGGTCCAGGTGGACCTTTCGGGAGCCATGGACGTGCAAGAGGCGATCGACAGGATCGAGGCGGCCGGCCGCGGCGCCGCCCAGTCTGCGGAGGGAAGAGCCCTGATCCTGCGTGCCACGCTGAGCGGGGAGTTCGGACCGGACGCGGAGCTCCAGCTGCGCCAGGTTGAGATCCTGCAGTCGCTGCAGGAAGCGGGCCTTGCCCAGGACCCCTTCGTCTGGTGGGACGCGCTGGAGCTGCGCACCCGGCCTCCCGTCCGCCGCGACGAGAT
>JAJZIE010000195.1 GCA_021810725.1 Bacillota bacterium
GCTGATGCCGCACTTCTGGCAGTTTCCCACCGTCTCGCTCGGGCTCGGCCCGCTGCAGGCGATCTACCAGGCGCGCCTCAACCGCTACCTCTCGGCCCGCGGCCTCAAGGACACGACGGGCCAGCACGTCTGGGCCTTCCTCGGCGACGGCGAGATCGACGAGACCGAGACGCTCGGCGCCGCGCGCCTCGCCGCGCGGGAGAACCTCGACAACCTCACCTTCGTCGTCAACTGCAACCTGCAGCGCCTCGACGGACCCGTGCGCGGCAACGGCAAGGTGGTGCAGGAGCTCGAGGGTTTCTTCCGCGGCTGCGGCTGGAACGTCATCAAGGTGCTCTGGGGCAGCGAATGGGACCCTCTCTTCGAACGCGATCGCACGGGACGTCTGGCCGAGCGCCTGGGCGAACTCGTCGACGGCGAACTGCAGAAGTACACCGTCGAGGGCGGCGCCTACATGCGCGAGCACCTCTTCAACGACCCATACCTGAAGGAGCTCGCGTCGCACCTTTCCGACCGCGAACTCTCGAGCCTGCGCATGGGCGGCCACGACCCCGTCAAGGTCTACGCGGGCTACACGGCCGCCCTGGCCCACGCGGGCGCCCCGACGGTGATCCTGGCGCAGACGGTCAAGGGCTACGGTCTCGGCGCCGAGGTCGCCGGCCGCAACGTGACCCACGAGCAGAAGAACCTCTCGGACCAGCAGCTGATCGCGCTCCGCGATGTGACCGCCCTGCCGCTGAACGACGAGGAGGCCATGAAAGCCCCCTTCGTGCGGCCGAGCGAGGATGATCCGGCGATCGCCTACCTGCTCGAGCGCAGGCGGGCTCTCGGCGGGTACCTGCCGCAGCGTCAGGGGCCGCCCGCGCCGCTCGGCGCGGCCGACCCCAAGGCCTACGCGGAGTTCCGCGGCGGCTCGGAGCGCCCGGCCAGCACCACGATGGTCGCCGTGCGGCTCCTCGGCAGCCTGATGCGGGATCCGGAGATCGGCCGCCGCATCGTGCCGATCATCCCCGACGAAGCACGCACATTCGGAATGGAGGGCTTTTTCCGCCAGTTCGGCATCTACTCGCCCGTCGGCCAGCTCTACGAGCCCGTCGACCGCGCCACCCTCCTGCCCTACAAGGAGGCCAAGGACGGCCAAGTACTCGAGGAGGGCATCACCGAGTCGGGCGCGATGGCCTCGTTCATCGCCGCCGGCACCGCGGGCTACACGCACGGCGTCGAGTTGGTGCCGTTCTTCTGGTTCTATTCGAATTTCGGCCTGCAGCGCATCGGCGACCTCGTCTGGGCCGCCGGCGAACTCCGCACGCGCGGCTTCCTCGTCGGCGGCCTGTCGGGCCGCACGCAACTTCAGGGCGAGGGTTTGCAGCACCAGGATGGCAATTCGCACCTGCTCGCGTATCCGGTGCCGAACCTCAGGGCCTACGACCCCGCGTTCGCCTACGAGATCGCCGAGATCGTCCGCCACGGCCTCGACGAGATGTTCCGCAGGCAGGAGAGCGTCTTCTACTACATCACGGTCGGGAACGAAAGCTACGAGCAGGCCGCGATGCCGGAAGGCGCCGAGGAGGGCATCGTGCGCGGCATCTACCGCTTCCGTGCCTCCGGCCTCGGCAAGTCCAAGGCGCAGGCCCGCCTGCTCGGTTCGGGTGCCATCCTGCGCGAGGCGATCGCGGCCCAGGAAATCCTCGAGGGCTACGGCGTCGCGGCCGACGTCTACAGCGTCACGAGCTACAAGGAACTGTACCGCGACGCCATCGCGGCCGAGCGCTCGAGCGTGCTGCACCCCGAGAAGCCTCTCGAGGAAGCCTATGTCGCGAAGTGCCTCGCTTCCGGCAAGGGACCCGTGGTTGCCGCGTCGGACTACGTGCGCGCCCTGCCGGACTCGATCGCCCGCTGGGTGCCCGGACCGTTCATCGCCCTCGGTACCGACGGCTTCGGCCGCAGCGAGGACCGCGCCACCTTGCGCGACTTCTTCGAGGTGGACCGCCGCCACATCGCCTACGCCGCCATCTCCGCGCTGGTCCGGCAGGGCGAGTTGCCGAAGAGCGTCGCCGAGCGCGCCCGCAAGGAGCTCGAGATCGACGTGCGCCGCCCCTCCTCCCTGGAGTCCTGAGTGTCATACCGTCGAAAGGAAGCCCGCCCATGCCGTTAGAATTCCGTCTGCCCAAACTTGCCGAGGGAGACGCCACCGGCTCCGTCGCGAAAGTCCTGGTCGCCCCAGGTGATCAGATTCAGGTGGACCAGTCCGTGCTCGAGGTGGAGACGGAGAAGGCGGTGGTCGAAGTCCCGTCCACGGTCGCCGGTCGGGTGGAGCAGATCCACGTGAACCCCGGCCAGGATGTCGGCGAAGGCACCCTTGTCCTGACGCTGGCCGAAGCGAATCAGACGTCGCCCGCCTCGGAGGCGCAAGCCACCGCCGCCCCAGCCCCGGCCAGAGCGGCTGCGCCTGCCGCGGCAGCGGAACCTGCCGCCGAGAGCGCCCCTGCGCCGGGCCCTGCCCCGTCGACTGCCGAGACCGCGGCCGAGACTCCGCTCCGGGAGCCGGCCGCAGCGGCCGCGGCTACGCCCGAGGCACCCAGGGTCCACCCGTCGAGCGGCGTGCCGGTGCCTGCCGCTCCCTCGGTCCGCCGCTTCGCCCGCGAACTCGGCGTAGACCTGCGGCAGGTCCTTGGCAGCGGCCCGGCCGGTCGCATCTCGATCGCGGACGTCAAGGCGTTCGTGCGCCAGGGCCTCGGTCGTCCCGCGGCTGCCGCCGGGGCGTCCACCCTGCCTCCCCTGCCCGATCTCTCGCGCTTTGGACCAGTCCATCGCCAGCCCGCCTCCGCCGTCCGCCGCGCCACCGCCCAGCACCTCGGCCAGAGTTGGCCGAGCGTGCCGCAGGTCACGCAGTTCGACGAGGCGGACATCAGCGAGCTCGAGACGCTGCGCCACCGTCACGCACCGCAGATCGCGGCGCGCGGTGGCAAGCTCACGGTCACGGCCATCCTGCTCAAGGTGACGGCCCTCGCCCTCAGACGCTTTCCGCAGTTCAACGCGAGCCTCGACATCCAGAGCGGCGAGATCGTGTTCCGCGACTACATCCATGTCGGGGTGGCCGTCGACACCGACCGCGGCCTGCTGGTGCCCGTCGTGCGCGACGTGGACAAGAAGAGCATCGCGGACCTTTCTCTCGAGCTCGGCGAGATCGCCCAGCGCGCCCGCGTGGGCAAGCTGACGCTCGACGAGATGCAGGGCGGCGGGTTCTCGATCTCCAACCTCGGCGGCATCGGCGGCACCGGTTTCTCGCCGATCGTCAACTGGCCCGAATCGGCCATCCTGGGCGTGGCGCGTCAGAAGAAGGCCCCCCGCTGGACCGGCGATGGCTTCGAGCCGCGGACCATGCTGCCGCTCGCCCTCTCCTACGACCACCGTCTGATCGACGGCGCCGACGCCGCGCGCTTCCTTCGCTACGTCTGCGAGGTCGCGGAGTCGCCATTCCTCTTGGCATTGGAGGGCTGAGCGATGGCCATGGAAACGCAGGTCGCCGTTCTCGGCGGAGGTCCCGGCGGCTACGCGGCCGCTTTCGCCGCCGCCGACCTCGGCCTAGAGGTCGCGCTCGTGGACGACGCGCCGAACCCCGGCGGCGTCTGCCTCTACCGCGGCTGCATCCCCTCGAAGACGCTCCTGCACGTGGCGCGGCTGCTGCGCGAAGCCGAGGACGCGAAAGAGTTCGGCGTCGCCTTCGCGCGGCCCGACATCGACCTCGACCGCCTGCGCGCCCACAAGCAGGCGGTCGTCGACAAGCTCACGGGCGGGCTCGGCCAGCTCGCACGCCAGCGCAAGATCAGCTATGTCCAGGGGCGCGGCCGCTTCTCCGGCCCGCACACCCTGACCGTTCGCCGCCAGGGCGGCGGCGAGGAGGAGCTCACGTTCCAGCAGGCGATCATCGCGACGGGATCCCTGCCGCGCACGCTCGACGTTCTTCAGGGCTTCGGCGACCTCGTCTGGGACTCGACGGCCGCGCTTGAACTGCCTGAGGTGCCAAAGCGCCTGCTCGTCGTCGGCGGCGGCTACATTGGCGTCGAACTCGCCTCCGTCTATCTCGGCCTCGGTTCCGAAGTGACGCTCGTCGAGGTGACGAAGGGCCTGCTGCCGGGCGCCGACCCCGATCTGGTGCGCCCGCTCGGGCAGCGCCTGCGCGGCCAGGCGACGCTGCTCTTCGAGACCAGTGTCGTCAGCCTCGCCCGCGAGGGCCAGGGCCTTCGCGCCACCCTGCGCGGCAAGGACGGCACGGAGCAGGAGATCGTCGTCGACCGTCTCCTCGCATCGGTCGGTCGCGCACCCCAGACCGCCGGTATCGGGCTAGAGGCGCTCCATCTCGCGCCCGACGAGCACGGCTTCCTGCCGGTCGACGCTCAGCGCCGCACGAAGCTCCCCCACATCTATGCGATCGGCGACGTCGCGGGCCAGCCGATGCTCGCCCACAAGGCGTCGCACGAGGGGCGGGTCGCCGCGGAGGCGATCGCGGGCCGCAAGAGCGCGTTCGATCCGGCGGCGATTCCCGCCGTCGTGTTCACCGATCCGGAGATCGCCTGGACCGGCCTGAGCGAGCAGGAGGCGCTGCAGCAGGGCATCGAGGTCCAGATCGGGCGCTTCCCCTGGGGCGCTTCAGGGCGCGCGGCGTCCATGGGCCGCTCGGATGGGCTCACCAAGATCGTCGCCGAGCGCTCGAGCGGCCGCGTCATCGGTGTCGGCATCACCGGCCCCGGCGCCGGCGAACTGATCGCCGAGGGCACGCTCGCGATCGAGATGGGCGCCCTGGCGGAGGATCTGGCGCGCACGATCCACCCCCACCCGACCCTCTCCGAGACGGTGATGGAAGCAGCCGAGGGCATCCTCGGCCACGCCACCCACTACTACGGCCGCTGACAGGCAAAAGAAAATCGCCCGGTCGACCATCTGGTCGGCCGGGCGATCGCTGTCTCTCAGTTGTAGCGGATGCGGGGGTCGGCGACGGCATAGAGCACGTCGGCGAGGAGGTTTCCGAGGATTGTCAGGATACCGATGATCAAGGTGATGCCGAACGCGATCGGGTAGTCGCGCTGGATGGCCGCCTGGTAGAAGAGCAGCCC
>JAJZIE010000196.1 GCA_021810725.1 Bacillota bacterium
GTTGTGTCCGCAGCACACCAAAGTCCCGACTCGGGAGCCTCGCTCATCGTTCACGCGGCTCGGGGAGCCCCCACGGGAGAAACGGCCAGCGAAAGGCGTCGCTCCCGACATTGCCCGACGGGTGCTGACGCGGTCTCGCGCAAAGGGGCGCAAGAGGATCGCGGCCCTTCCATTGCGAGACGTAACCCTGTCCAAGCCATCGCCGCACGTTGTTCGGTGTGCAGGAAAAGCCGTGGGCCCGGAGGTAAGCGATCACCGATTGCCTTTCCGCCTCGTTCGGCCAGTAGCGATGGCGATAGAGCCCCCAGCGCAACTCTTTCTCCAACCAGTAGGGCAGCAGTTCCCTATTGGTCGCCAAGTAGGTACTGGTTACCTTGGCATCCCTGCAGGCATCGAAGGAACCTCCTCGGCCATTCGCCGATGAGTCGGGCCGCCAAGCGGACAAGGATGTAGCGGTCGTAGACCCTGAGGTCGTCGAAGTGGTGGGTCGCGCGGCTGAACGGGGTCGGAAAGCCCAGTTGCGACTCCTCCGCCAGCAGGCATTCGCGGATTCGTCGCACACCGGTATTGGACGCCAGCACCATCAGAAGGTGGTGCAGCCCGTCGAAGAACGCGATCCCGTAGATCGTCTGATGCGGCACCAGGCATGACCAGCCTTCCGCCATCGTCTCGATCAGGCCCTGTTCGAACCGGACGACATCCGGATCCGCGGGCGGGGCGGCATGGAGCCGAAAATCCTCGCCGCATTGCCGGCAGAGCGTGATCCGGCAGGCGTCGATCGGGAACCGACGGTGGGCGTAGTCGCCCTCGTGGAACGAGACGGGTGCGCCGCAGTGGGGGCATGCGTCGGCGAGAAGGGTTCCGTGCTTCGGGCACGCCACCATGAAGGACAGACGCCAGATGCGGCGGAAATAAGGGACGGGATCCTCCTGAAGGCAGGCGGCGCAGTACTGCTGCCCATACCATTTGCGCGTGCGATAGAACGGTTTGACGGACAGGATCCAATGCACCCCGCCCGCATGAATGTGGCTGTCGCAAAGGACGCCCTCGCAGCTCGCTAGCGTGGTCGCGAAGACGCGTTCCTCGGGGAGACCTGTGGCAGCGGCCACTTGCTCGATCGCGAGCGGATCCGCCCACCGGTCAAGGTCGTGCTGCCACGAATGCCGCACCATGCCGAGGCGCCGATGGCAGAACGGGTGCAGTTTCTCGGCATTGGCCCAGGCCAGCCGAACCAGCCACGACGTGAAGAGCTCATCGTCCAGCGGCCGAGGACGGATGAGCAGCAGTTGCCTTGGGACGTCGCTACGCCTGGTTGGTCGTTCGCCTGGACGGCTCGACCCAGTGGATGGATCGGAGGACATCGGGCTTCAGCATCTCGGGGGTGATCTGCTCCTCGCCGCTGCGGATCGCGCGGATGGCGAGGCGCCGAAGCAGCTCCATCGTTTCGCCCAGGATTCCTTCGGACAGGTCGAGCAGGCGCTGGGCGAACTTCGGATGGGCGAGGTCGGAGGGATTCTGCAGCGCGAAGCCCTTCTCGACGCTCATCAGGAGGCGGGCGTAGTCTGAATCGAGCTTCCACTTCGGAAGGAAGGCGGGCTCGAACCGGTTGGCCAACTGGGGATCCGACTGCAGCGCGGCGAGCGTTTCGGGCGTGCCGGCCACCACGATGGGGAACTGCAGGTCGTTGCCCATCAGGCGGAGCGCATTCAGGAATCGCCGCTGTTTGACCGGCGTACCGGCCACGGCGCAATTGAACTCATCGAGCACGATCATCTTGGTGCCAAGGTGCCTTAGGAGCACCTTGAGACGGTCGAACAGGAGGTCGGAAGGCTCCCGACGTCCGACTGTGGCGAACAGGTGCCTGAGCATGTGGCGGTAGAGGCGCCCCTCGTCCGGTTCGGGCGGCGTGTCGATCATCAGGATCGGCAGGGGCCTGCGGTCGATGTTGGGATCGTCGGGCGGCTGGTGTCGGCGGTAGAAGCTCCCGAGGATCGACGACTTGCCGTTGTTCGTCTCGCCGATGATGGCGAGGTTCGGCATGCGCGGTACTTTGGGATGGTTCAGCAGATCATCCAACTGCTGCCGGATCGCCTGCGCGCGGGGATAGCCGATCCAGGAGCGCTTCTGGATGGCGAGGATGCGCGCTTCGGGGTCGGCGGCCACGGGGGTGTCGAGGATCATGGGCGGTCTCACAAGGATTCGATTTCGTCGAAGGCGCTGATTTGGCCGACGTCATAGGGGGCCCCCCGTTCCATTGGGGCGGACGGCTCCTCGGGCAATCGCAGGCGGGGCGCTTCGGCGTGGTGGCGCCGGCGTTCCCTGGCGAGCCGGGTCTTGTGTGTCGTCGCCTTGGCCGTTTCCTCGATGTGCAGCATCCGGTCGAACGCCGCGAAGATCGTCTCCTCGTCGGCATTGGTCTTGCCTTTGGCCTTGAGGTCGCGCTGCACGGCGCGGAGCTCCCAGAGACTCATGGCGGGGCGCCGCACGTCGCGGTAGGGGACCCTGAAATGGCGCTTGAGGTCGGGGTCGTAGAACAGCACTGAGCTGATGTCGCGCGGGTCGTAGCGCACGACGAACTTGCGCTTCTCCCTCAGCTTGCCGGGCTGGCGTGCGCCGACCCAGCGCTGCAGCACGTCCGCGTAGTAGAAGATGTTGGCGATCTGGATGCCTGCGGGCCGAACGACGCGTGTTTCGAAGGGAAGGAAGTCGATCCGCAGCTTTTCGGCGTCGGTCACGACCGGAAGGTGCCCGATGCCCGGTTGGGTGTCCGATCCGAGGATGCCTTCCTGGTAGCGCTTGAGAGGGGTGACGCCGAGTGTGCTGTGCACCCGATGGTGGTACTGCCCGAGCACGAGGTGGGCGAACCAGCGCTCGAACTCCTTCAGCGTCATCACGGCATGGCCTTCGGAGTCGTAGTTCTCGCGTTTGCCGGGGTTCGAGAACGTGGTGCCGGGAAGCGCGTGGATCTCCGAAAGCAGCGTCCCGAGAAGGCGTTCGATATGGCCGCCGTAGTTGGGTCGCTTCACCTTGCGGAACTTGAGGTGGATGCCCCACTCCTGGCAGGCCATGGCCAGGGCGTTCCCACGGAACTCGCGCGCGTTGTCGGCGTGGATCGCGGCCGCAATCCCTTGGCAGGGCCAGGGATATTCGACCCCCAGGTCGGCCAGGCGCTGGTCCTTGCGCAGGATCGCGTTCGCGATGCACATCCCCGTGCCGAGCGTGCCGGGCGGATCGAAGGAGACGTACCAGCCGGCGACCAGGCGGCTGTACACGTCAATCGCCACGGTGATCCAGGGTCTTCCCACCGGGAGGCGATGGATCTCGTCGACCAGGATGAGATCGACGAGTGTATGGTCGATCTGCAGCACCGCATAGGGATGGTCGGCGCCGGGGAACGCGCCCCGTTGGCTGCGGTACTTGAGGGCGGCGTTCCGGCCCTCGCGCGCCCGGACCCGGATCTCTGGGGCGACCGAGCGGACCCGCTGAACGAAGGTGTTGTAGTGAGGAACCAGCGCCCCGACCTTCCTGCAGTCACGTTCGACTTCCTTGTAGGTTCTTTTCATCTTGAGCTTTTGGCTTTTCAGGAAACGCTCCTTGATCACCTGGGCGATGATCGCTTCGGTTTGTTCGTCCAGGCGCATCGTCCCGGCATCGCTCCGCCTTCTGCGCACCAGGGAAGACAGGAGTCCTGTCTCGCGGAATGCGCGCATCCAGCGATAGAGCGTCGCCACGCCCACCTCGTGCTCGCCGGCGGCGGCGATCACGAGGCCCCGGTTCCCAGGGGCCGCCAGCAGCGGCTCAATAATCCGGAAGCGTTCGCAGGCGCGCTCCCACGCCTCCCCCTGCAGATCCTCGAGGTCGGGGCGCGGCGGATCCTTGTCGCTGGTGGAGCTCGAGGCGATCTCCGCGAACGACAGGAGGCGATCCTGGCCCGTCTCCAGGTCACGAGCGAGGAGAGTGTCCACGGAGTCGAGACGCTGCACGCAATAGGTGCGGTCGCCGCTCACCACGACGGCGCCGGGCGCAATGCGAACGATGGCGGTCATGGCCGTGCCTCCGTACCAGGATTCAGGGACGTTTCCGGCATCCAAAGGGGGGAGGTCATGGTGAGGCGCTCGTGCAGGTTGCACCCGATGGAACCTCGGTCCACCAGGCGCCAGAGCCACGGCAGGTAGTCAGCCTGCTCCTGATCGCTCGATGTCACCGCCTGCAGGAGCACACGCGGCGTGCTGGTGCGGAGCGTCGCCAGCGCCTCGCGGAGGCGCTTGGGCCGGGCATCCTCCGGGGCGACAGCCTCTGCGGCATCGTTGCCGCGGAAGCGCAGCAGGAACCGGACGTTGTCCAGGTAGGGTGTGCGGATTTCCTGCTCAGTGAGGATCCGGAACGCCATGTCCCGGTCCCGGCACCAGGCGATCGCCGCGCGAAACTTGGGTCTAAGAGTGGTCCAGTCCCGCTTGAGCACGTCACGGGGCTTGACCTCGATCACGGTGGTGCGCAGCCGAGGATCCTGCCGTTGGGCGGCCGGCCTGTAGCGGACGGCCACGTCGGGGGTATAGCGATGGGTGCCTTGGGAGTCCCGCCAGCGCAGCGTAATGGGCTGGGAGGCGTACGTCTCGACTCGCCGGTCGAACTCGAGCAGTTGCAGGAGATCATGCTCGAGGGTCGACTCGGCTTCCTGGGAAGCCTGGGCCTTCGCCGTAGCCACACGTCCCGCGACCGCATACCGGCTGGGTCGGAGGATCCGCGCAGGGCCGCCGAAGAGCGTGCCCGTCTCGGGCAGCCAGCGTCTTGGAGTGAGTCTGTCCGGCATGGCGACCTCTGTCCTATCTCACATAGCACTGTATGAGTATCACTTTACGATGTTCCTGTCACAAGGAGGGCGGCCGCTACGATCTCGCCATCGCGCTGGGCATCCTGGCCGCCGACAACCAGGTGCCGCGGCACAAGCTGGATACCTGCGAGTTCATGGGTGAGCTGGCGCTGACCGGCGCGCTGCGCCCGGTG
>JAJZIE010000197.1 GCA_021810725.1 Bacillota bacterium
AGGTGGCACGGGCAGTGCCCGGAGAATCGAGAGATGCG
Source organism: Bacillota bacterium (assembly GCA_021810725.1). Classification (GTDB taxonomy): domain Bacteria; phylum Bacillota; class Sulfobacillia; order JAJZYS01; family JAJYTV01; genus JAJZQO01. The sequence continues at coordinate 39 of JAJZIE010000197.1, forward strand.
CAGGTTTGCTCAGATGTGAGTGGATTTGTGCAGATTGAAAGGAACGGTTTCCCGTGGCCGACTTCTTTCTTGTGCGCCATGGCGAAAGTCTCGCAAACCTCGACCGCCGCTTCGACGCCACGCTTCCCGGCGCGCCGCTAAGTCCACGCGGTCTCAGGCAAGCCGAACTCGTCGCCGCCTGGTTCGACGCGCGGGATTTGCGGCCGAGCCTCGTCATCGCGAGCCCCTTCACGCGCACGCGGCAAACGGCAAGGCCCCTGCAGCTCCAAACGGGCCGCCGCCTCTTCCTTGCGGACCTCCTCCGGGAAACGGCCGTCGGCGAGTGGGACGGCCGCTCATCGCTGGACATGATGGACGACCCCGCCTACCTCGCCTGGCGCGATGATCCCGAATACGCGCCGCCTGGCGGTGGCGAACGCCTCTCGGACGTCGCGGCGCGGCTCGCCCTGCTGCTCGAACGGCTGCGTCGGCTTGCTCCGGACGCCCACTTCGCGCTCTTCACCCATCAGCACGGCCTGCGCGCGGCCCTCAGCATGACGGCCGGCCTGCGTGACGACACCGGCCATCTGATGCCTGTGCCGAACTGCGCGATCGTGCATCTGCGCTGGCAGGAGAACGGCCCGCGGCTGATCGACCTTGACCAGAGCATCCATCAGCTGACGCGCACGGCGGCGGCGGGATGACCGCCCAAGCGCCCCGCGGCTGGCTGCGCGACGACGCCCTGCGGGCGGAGCTCGCGGCGCTCTACGCCGCCAGGACCGGTCAGCGGCTCGAGGCCGAGGCCTGGCTTTCGCCGCGCATGGCCGGACGCACCGCGGGCGTCTTCCAGCCCGGGCCACCGCCGCGCATCGCGCTCAGCCAGGCATATCTCTCCCGCTGCAGCCCGCTCGAGCGCGAGGACCTCATGCTGCACGAGCTCGCCCACTACCACCTCTGGCGGCTCGGCCTGCCCCGCGCGGGCCATGGTGCTCCGTTCCGAGCCCTGATGCGGGCGTGGCAGTTCAGCCGCTATCCGAGCGCCGAGATCCTGCGCGGCCTGCGGCCGAAAGACAGTTCGCCGCGACTCCTCTACGTCTGCCCCGCCGGCCACGAGCACTGGCTACGCCGGCCGCCGAAGGCCCGGGAGGTCTCCTGCGGCCGCTGCTGTCGCACCTTCGACCGCCGTTTCCTTTTGCGCGATACCGGCATCCGTAGCGTGACGACGCAGGAGCGGCCCGCCAAAAGCAGAAGCTAGCGGCAGGATGAGGGAGGTGCGATCATGGCCAAGGGCACCAAAGGCGGCGCGCTCGCGCCGGCCGACGACGATCTGTCGCTCAAGAAGATTTCACCGTCGGACACGGGAGGGCTCGACGAGGACAGCGCCAAGGACCTCCTCAAGAAGGACGTCGAGCGCCTCGCGGAGCTCCACGACCTCCTCTACGCGGCACGCAGCCACGCCCTGCTGATCGTGCTGCAGGGCATGGACACGAGCGGCAAGGACGGCACCGTACGCCACGTGCTGCAGGGCCTGTCGCCGCTCGGCACGTCGGTCCACTCCTTCAAGCAGCCGACCCCAGAGGAACTCCGCCACGACTTCCTCTGGCGGGTGCACCAGGTGGTGCCGGAACTCGGCGCGATCGGCATCTTCAACCGCTCCCACTACGAGGACGTCCTGGTGACGCGCGTGCATGGACAGATCAGCTCGCGCAGGGCCCACGACCGCATGCGCGCCATCCGCCACTTCGAGCGCCATCTCTCGGATGAAGGCGTCGTCGTCAGGAAGTTCTTCCTGCACATTTCGGAGGACGAGCAGGCGGAGCGCATCGAGGAGCGGCTCAAGGACCCGCGCAAGCGCTGGAAGTACAGCGCGTCGGACCTCGAGGAGCGTAGCTACTGGGACGACTACCAGGCTGCGTACGAGGACGCCATCCGTCGCACCAGCACCGCCGAGTGTCCCTGGTATGTGATTCCCGCGGACCACAAGTGGTATCGCAACCTGGCCATCGCACGGATCCTGGTGGAGACGCTCGAGGAACTTCACCTGGAGTGGCCCGAGCCGGAGGTTCCCTCGCTCGAGTCGGTCGAGCAGAAACTGGACGAGACGTAGGAGCCGCCTGGACGCGGGGCCGGCTTTGCGCAGAGAGGCGGACGCCCGATGGGCGCCCGCCTCTCTTGCAGCAATCCGCTACTTGAGGATGTAGGCCGTGACGTGCTGGATGCCGAAGTTGGAGACGGTCTGCTCCGGGGCGTCGATGAAGAGGTCGATGCGCTGTCCCTTGATCGCGTCGCCTTCGTCGACCGCTCGTGCCATGAAACCGCCCTTCGGCAAGATCGGCGAGGAGTACCCCGTAACCCAGAGCCGCGTTCCCAGCGGAATGACGCGCGGATCGACGGCGACGTCGCCAGGGATCAGCGGCCGACCGAAGTAGTCGGTCGCGCCGTAGGGGTAGTTGTCCTGCAGGCTCGGGCCGTAGGCCGTTGCGGTGAGTCCCATCGTACCGACGACCTTGAGCCCGTCGATGGTTTGCGGGGCCCGCCAGGATGATGCGGCCAGCGCAGGACGGGCCGGATGCGGCTTGGCCGCAAGGGCCATACCAGGCAGCGCAAGACCGATCATGGCCGTTCCGACAAACGCAAGAAGCTTGTACATTCAGTATTACCTCCAACTTTATTGTGCGGTCGCGTTGTCTGTGAGAGTGTAACTTGAAGTGAAGCATTGGGTCACATCCGTTCAACAGGCTTATGACTGCGCCATATAGCTTGGGCGGACATCTTCTCTTCGATCCTGCCATTTGTTTAGAAGCCCGTATGACTTCCACCTGATCTCTCAAGTCCATGCGCATTCCAAGCGACAGCGTGCGCATCCATCGCTGCCAGCATACTTAAAGGACGCCCGATGTTCCTGGCTATTCCAAGATGCGGCGCAGCCAAGAGATTGCCGTCACCTGAACCGTGTTCGCCTCACTCCGATGGTTTCCCGAGCGTAGACGTCCGTTCCTTAAATAAGGTGGACGGGTCGCTCCTTCGAGCGCCCGCCACGTCGCGCGTGTCGCCCCCGCACGTTCCGAGAGCCGCTGATGTCAAAACAGTTGGCCTGGCGCGGTTGGCCGCCGAACAGACTCCGTGTTTGCACAGTCACCACGCCCCCGCGGCCCGGAAAACCCAAAAGCCGACGTCGCTCAGTTGTAGCGGGGAACCAGCTTGCGCCCGAAAACCTTGGGAAACTGAAGGGCAAGCCGCTCCGTCTCGCCGAACGGCAGTTGCGGCGGTGGCGTCAGGCCGGCAATGCCGAGCGTGATCACCGACGGCGTGATGTCGACCGCGATCTCCGCCTCCATCCCTGGCGCGCTGCGCGCCAGTGCCTCCGCGAAAGCGCAGATCAGGCCGAGCCGCTGGCCGAGCACCATGTCGCCGCGCTCGAGAAGGTCCAGATAGGGCGAAAGCAGTTCCCGCATGCGCCTTGGCCCCTCGTAGGCGGCCGCCGCCGCCAGCAGCACCTGCTCGCGGTGGCTGAGCCCGAACAGGCGTGCTCCAATGATCATCGCGAACGTGTGGCGGTGGCGATCGTAGAAGTTCACCATGCGGCCGATGCCCCTGAGCCGCGCGGCGGCCCGGCCGAGCCGCAAGGCGCTTTGGGGCAGCAGCGGCTCGAGCACGTGGAGAAGGCTGTCCGACAGGGCGACCTGCGCCGGATCCGGCACCTCCCCCACCTGGAAGAGCAGATTTTCGCAACTGCGGCCCACGAGATCCTCGGCGGGCGGCGGCAGCGGGCCGCGCAGGCGGCGGTAGAGCATGCCTTCACGCAGTCCGGTGCCGCTGATCACGATCTCGCTCGGCCTGAGATGCTCCACGATCGCACCTGCGATCAGAAGGGCGCTCGGCACAAGTTCCGCGCGGTGGATCGCAAGGCCCGGCACCTTGCGGCGCTCGCGCAGAGGCATGCGGGCGAGGCGCCTGCCCAGTTGGGCGATCGCGTCGGGCGGCATGCGGTAGTTGTGCAGCGACGGGAACGGGTAGCGCACCGACGCCTGATGCAGCTTCGCGATGCTGCGGAAGCTGCCGCCGAGCGCCACCAGCGGCAGACCCGGCTCGGGCTCGGGCACGCTGGCCGCGAGCCGGCTGCGCACGTGCTCTAGCGCCGCCTCTGCCTGCGCTGGCGTCGGCGGATCCTCGCGCAGGAACCGCTGGTGCAGCGTCACGGCGCCAAACGGCGCGCTGTCGGCTGCGACGAGCCGACGGTCCCTGAAGCGGGAGAGCTCCGTGCTGGCGCCGCCGAGGTCGCAGAGGTAGCCGTGCTGGACCGCCAAGGTGGTGACCGCGCCGAGGAAGCCGAGCTTCGCCTCCTCTTCCCCGCTCAACACCTGGAGAGGCACACCTGCGCCGCGGGCGAGCTGCGCCGCGAAGGCGGCGCCGTCGCGCGCGGCCCGCAGCGCGGCCGTGCCGACGGCCTCGCTGTCGCGCGCCCCCAGGTGGCGGGCGCGCTGGCAGAGCGTCTGGTAGACGGCCTGGGCGCGCTCGATCTCCCCCACGAGTCTTCCTTCGCTGGCCAGGGCATCGCCGAGCCGCAGGATGGCGCGCTCCTCGTCGACGACGCGCCAGCGCTTGCGATCGTCCACATCGACGACGAGGAGTCGCGCAGAATGCGAGCCTATATCGAGAAAGCCGTGCCGCCCGCTCCTCACCGCGGGGTACCCGTAATGCGGATCGAACCGCCGCACAGGCTCTGGAGGAGGTCGGCCCTGTCGGCAAGACGCACCGCAAACGGCCTCGGATCGAAGCCGCGCACGACGATCTCGAAGCCTCCTGGGCGGGACCTGACCTGCGCGATGCCGGCGGCCTGGTTGTGCTCGTAGTCGAGGGAATCGGCGACCCGCAGGAGGGCGGAGAGCCAGAGGAGGGCCTGCTTGCGCTCCTTCGGCCAATCCTTCGGCGCC
>JAJZIE010000198.1 GCA_021810725.1 Bacillota bacterium
CCCGGCCACGTCCACGATGCTGACGGCTGCAGACATCGCGCCGCGCGCGGCCCGCGCCTCGGACTCCAGGGCGGGCGGGCTGCAGCGCTGGCCATCCCAGGCGGTGACCGCCAAAGGCAACGTGCACCAGTATCCCTGACGCCACCACTGACCTGCGGTGCGCAGGCCCACGACAGCATAAAAAGGGAAGGAGCCCGAACCGTGGTTCGGGCTCCCGGCGTTCATGTGCACTGTGGTGGGAAGAGCGGGCTCGGCGGGCAGGGCGGAAGCGGCAGCGTGACGCAAGGGGCAGGCGTGCAGTACCCATAGGTCGGCACCAGCAGTTGGACAGTCGCCGTGGAGATGAACGTGCTGCAGATCGTCACCGTCGTGCAGATCGTGCCGTTGACGACAGCGGGCGGTGCGCACGAGGCACTCAGCACGGTGCAGCTCTGGGCCGTGCCGACCGGGCCGCACAGGGTGACCGTCTTGAGCATGGTCACGCTGGTGGCGGTGGTGCAGGTTGCGACGCTGGTCGTGATGGTGAACTCGACCGTGGCGGTGATCAGGAACGTGGCGTTGACGTAGTCGGTGGTGACGGCGGGGGTGCTGCTTTGGAAGCTGCAGGACGCGGCGGTCACCGCGCAGCTGATGCCCGTGATCGTGCCGGCGCAGGTGTACGGCGCGCAAACCGTACCGGTCGTGTCCGCCTGGTAGCAGTAGTCGAACACCTTGTCAACCAGGATGCAGTCGATCTCCGTCGGTGCAGGACAGCCGGTCGTCGGGCAAGGACCTGGTGTTACTGCCAAGGTGAGATCCCTCCCCTTCATGGTCTCGATCCTTCCTATGTAGTGGCGTTCCGTAAGGTTACGCGCACATGACGGAGATGCAGCGGATCTGGGCCGAGGAGAATGTCTGGGTCGGTGAGCGCAACAGCACGATGGCCTATCGCGCAGGTTCCGCCCATGGCCGGGTGCCCCCCGGCTCCCTCCTGCCGGTCATTGCTCCGTGCGCGGCTGGCGGGCCTGTGCTCTGGCTGGATGCGCGGGGAATGCTCTCGGGTCCAGGACCGGCCGTGCCGTTGGCGGGCCTGTCCGCCATCGCCGCGGATCCCTGGCTGCTGGTCGCCGCCGGGCATGACGGCACGCTGCGTCTCCTGTCGGAACGCCTATGCACCAGCCTCGACCTTCCGGATGTGCCCGCGCTGCTAGCCCCTCTCGGCGCCCCTGGCGGGGGGCCGGCGCTTGCGCTAGTCGACCTACCGGCGGGGGTCCACGCCCTCTCGTGGCAGGACGAGGGCATCTCGGTGCAACGGCTTACAGAGCAGCGGTCCCAGGAAGTTCTCCTGCTTGCGGGCGACCCGCCCATCGCGTTCGTGCGTGTGCCGGGAGGCATGACCGATCGTCTGCTCCTATTCTGGCATCGCTGCTCCCCCTGGTCGGGCTGGCTACCCTTGCCGCCCCTACTGCTGCGGCCAGGCGTCCCCACACGTCTCAGACAGACTGACGGCGGTCCATGCGTGCGCGTAGACGACGGCGCATGGCTTCGCCTCCGCGGTGACGCATGGCGGCAGGTCGACCTGCCAGAGAGCGCCGGTGTCCCCACCCTGAGGTACGGCACTTACGGTTCCTGGGACCTCGAACCTTGGCTTGAGAAGGAGCAAATCCCACCCATCGGAAAGTTGGCGGTTGGCCGACGTGGCCAGGGGAACCAGGAGCCCATCGCGCAAGAGAAGGTCTCCCAGCGCGTTCGCGACTTTGTCCGAAGACCCGGCGGCGGCTAGAGTCTGGATCGGGAGGTGTCTCCTTGCAGAAGCTGCGCATCCTGCCGCTCGCTGCCGCCGCAGGGCTTCTCCTGCCGGCCGTACCCGCGTTTGCCGCCCCAACCTACACGAGCCTGGGGAGCACCACCTACTTCGGCGCGGTTCTGGGCAGTCCGCTGGTCACCTCACCGGCTTGGGCCGCGTTCCCACAGCCGACCCCTGCCCCGTCCCAGCCGGCGACGACACCCGTCACCCCGTCCGCGCCGAGCACATCGTTCACGTCGACCGCAGCGACGTTCTCGGTCGGCTCGACTTCCTACTTCGTGACGGGTCTCGGGCAGCGGGTCACTCAGTTGACACCTCCGGCCACGGCACCCTCCAGTGCGACGTCGGGCGGGACAGGCTCCAGTGTCTCGGCGGGATCCGGGGGCACCGCCTCGGCGTCCGTCGGGTCGAGTCCCGGCAGCTCGAGTTCCACTGAAGGCGGCGGCACCGGCGCTTCGCCCCAGAGCAACTCCTCGCTTGACGCCCAATTCCTTGCGCTAGTCAACCAGGCGCGCCAGCAGGCGGGCGTCGGCACGTTGGCGGATAGCCCCACCCTTGACGAGTTGGCGCTCGCCAAGGCGCAAGACATGGTCACCTACGGCTATGTCGCCCACTACTCCCCGCGTCTCGGCTGGCCGGTCAACCAGGAGACCGCCGCGGGCTTCGAGGCCCAGTCCATGGGGGCAGAGAACATTGCCGAGGCGGGGACCATCCAACGGGCGATGATTGACCTGATGTCAGACCCGGGCCACCGGGCCAATCTGCTCGACCCCTCCTTCACACAGACCGGAATCGCTGTCCTCCCCGTGACAGGCGGCGTACTGGTGGAAGAACTGTTCGCTGGCCCGAGCTTCTGAACTTGCCGCAACCCGCCCTCGGCGTGCATAACCTGCGCCGGGGGCGTTGCCTTTGCTGCTCACACTCTGCATGATCGTGCGCGACGAGGAGGCGGAACTCACGGAGTGCCTTCGTTCCGCCAAGGACGCCGTCGACGAGATCGTCATCGCCGACACCGGGTCGACCGACCGCTCCCGCGACGTGGCGCGATCATTCGGCGCGGTGGTCATCGAGTCTCCGTGGGAAGGGGACTTCGCAAAGGCGCGCAACACGTCCCTGACGGCGGCGCACGGCAACTGGGTGCTGGTGCTCGACGCGGATGAGCGGCTGGACGGCGACCCCGAGGCCCTGCGACGCTGGCTGCGCCGGACAACAGCCATCGCGGCGATGGTGCCGATCCGCAACCTCCTTGCCAACGGTCGGGAGGAACGCCACAGCGCCGTGCGCCTCTTCAGGCGCCTGCCCGGTGTCCGCTACGAGCGCAAGCTCCACGAGCAGGTCATCCCCAGCCTACTCGCGGCACGCCCGCAGGGTTCCGTCGCCAAGGCCCCGCTGTCCATCATCCATCGCGGCTATCTGCCGCAGTACGTGCACGATCGCGGCAAGAGGGCACGCAACCTTCAGCTGGCTCAGGAGGAGGTGGCGGAACGACCGACCGATCCGTTCGCCGCGTACGCCCTCGGCGTAGAGTTCATGGCGCAGGGCAGCTTCGATGCTGCGGCCGGCGAACTCCGTCGCGCCCGCGAACTTGCCGGGGTCGTGGAGCCCTGGCAAAGCAGACTTTTCAAACTTGAGGTCTCGGCCTTGTCGCAGGCGGGGCGAGACGACGATGCCCGCCGTCTCGTGCTCGAGGCTCTGCGCCATTTCCCCCGCTTTACCGACCTGCATTACTTCGCGGGAGTGCTATTCGTACACGCGGGAATGTTCCGGGAGGCCGAACGGCATTTGCGCCGCGCCATTAGCCTCGGCCCGGCGGCGACGCCTCCCTACGACGGCGCGGACCCAAGGCTTGGCGCGGCTCAGGCCTGGCGCACGCTGGGACGGCTTCTCGGGGAACTTGGACGTCCCGACGAGGCCCTCCAGGCGCTACGGAAGGCGATTCGCCTCGAGCCGGACGATCTAACCCACGTCCAAGCGCTTGTCGAAATACAGCTTAGCGTCGGCCGACCCGCGCGGCAGCTTTGGCAAACACCTCCCCCAGGGGCTCTGGAGGTGGCAGCGACCCTCTACCGCCTAGGGGAGTGGCAGGATGCCCTTGAAGCGTTCGGGCAGGCACGGCGGATGCAGCCTAGCCTGCCCGAGCACCTGCACCTCCTGGAAGCGCTCTGCCACGTCCACCGGCACGAGGCCTCCAAGGCCTGGCCGCATCTTCGGGCTGCGCTGCCGTCTGCGGCCTCGATGCGCCGTGACGCCGTGGAACAGGTGGCCTTTGCCCTCGGCCTTCGGGGGGAAGCCGATCTACTGGCCGCCGGCCTGCCGAAAAGTGTCGCAGAAGCGATCGCGGCACTTGCGAGCGAACTTGCTCTTCCAGCTGAGACGCAGGAAGGCTTTGGCGACCCGGGGTCGGAGGGATCGTCCACGGCCGGCGCGAAGAGATAGGTGAGTACCTTCACAAGGAGGACCCTCTTTGCGCCAGTTCCGTACCCTGGCCCTCGCGATGGCCGCGGCGCTTTTGATCGCCGGCTGCGGAAGCAAGCCCAGCGGGCCGAGCACCGCCGAGCAGAGCGCCATGGACGACATCTCCGGAGCCGTCAAAGTGCTGAGCTACCCCATCCCGACGACCGGCGTCCTCTCCTACCTGCCCGAGGGTGGCAGCGTCGGTTCGCCCGCCTACGTCTTCACCATGGAACGCAAGGGCACGAAGCAGCCCGTCTGGGTGGTCGCAGGACCGCAGGGCGCCGGGGAGTTGCGCGTCTATCCTGATCTTGCGGCCGCGGCGGCGCACGCGAGTCAGCTGCACGTTCCTGCCTCCGCCCTGGCGATCGTCGGCAAAAGCGCTTTGGGCCACGTCAAGCTGCAGGTCGTCGGTGCGCACCTCGGTCGCGCCTCGGGCTCGTCGTTGCGCAAGCTCGGCCTGAAGCTCGAGGCGCAGTCCTACCAGGATCTCGCCGTGGTCACCCTGCCGCCGCGCGCGAACGCCGCGCATCTCGGCGTCGCGCACTTCGTGCTCGCGCAGGGCAAGGTCGTGGGGGAATACGGCGGCAATCGCTGATCTCTCAAGACCCGTCGCGCCGCTGCACCCAAGGTGCAGCGGCGTTTTCTTTGCTGCGGGCACGGTCTTCGCGAACCTCGGGTCCGCCGCATGGCGCAGGCGGCT
>JAJZIE010000199.1 GCA_021810725.1 Bacillota bacterium
GAGCAGCGGAGCGCCCGCTGCCACGGGCTCGAGCCCGCCCGGCCGGCCGGCGGCATAGCGGAGCACTTGTCCGGCCGACGACCCGTGACGCCCGACGATCTCCCCCGCCGCCAGTCCGGTCAGGGAGTAGTCCCGGCCAAGATCGGCCGCGGCCCGAGCGGGGTCGAAGGCGGCGGCGCTTTTGTCCGCGGGTGCGCGCGGCGGCCGCAGTCCCGCTTCGGCCAGGTGGCGCAGGGTGTCCGCGGCGACGCTGCGAAAGCCCGTGAGCTTGCCGCCCCGGACGCTGATCAGGCCGTCGCGGCGCACCTCGATGGAGCGCTGGCGCGAGAGCTCGCGGGTATCCGCCTTGCCCGCCTGCGCCACGAGCGGGCGCACCCCCGCATAGACCGCCAGAAGGTCTTCGGGGCCGAGTCCGGCCCTGGGGAACGCGGCGCGCGCGACCTCGAAGAGGTAGCGCACATCCTCTTCCGGCACGTCCGGGAGTTCCGGGTCGCCGGTATAGAGGCGGTCGGTGGTGCCAAGGTAGGTCACGGCGCCGCGCGGCACGGCGAAGGTGTTGCCGCCATCCGGCGCCGGCAGGGCCACCGCGTGCCGGAGCGGCAAGCGGTGGTGCGCGAAGACGAGGTGGCAGCCGCGCCCCAGCACGACCTCCGTGCCTTGGGGATCCACCTCGCCTGTCCAGGGACCCGCGGCGTTGACGACGGCCCGCGCGCGGACCGTCACGGTCTCGCCGGTCTCCCTGTCCGCGATCTCCACCCGGCCGCCTTGCGGCGTCAGATCGAGCCGCCCGGCCTTCGCGCGGCTCAAGGCGACCGCTCCGGCGGCCCGCGCCGCCTCGACCACCGTGTAGACGAGCCGGGCGTCGTCCGTGCGGGCCTCGAAGTAGCTGACGCCGCCCGCCAGATCCTGCGCGGCCAGACCCCCTTCGAGAGCCAGCACGCCTTCCGGGCTCAGCATCCGCCGGCGGTGCCGGGGCTCGACGCCCGTCAGGCGGTCGTACAGCCAGACCCCCGCTCCGAGAGCCCACAGTGGCATGCCGCGCCTGCGGTAGACGGGGATGAGAAAGGGCAGCGGCCGCACGAGGTGCGGCCAGAGCCGCTCGAGCACTTCCCGTTCGTGCCCGACCTCCCGCACCAGCCGCACCTCGCCGTGCGGCAGGTAGCGCAGGCCGCCGTGGACCAGCTTGGATGAGCGCGACGAGGTGCCACCGGCCCAGTCCCGCGCCTCGACAAGGAGCGTCGACAGCCCATGCAAGGCCGCCTGCCAGGCGATGCCCGCACCGGTGATGCCCCCGCCGATCACGACCACGTCGAAGCCGCCGCCCTGCAGCGCCGCCCAGTCCTGACGCCGGCGCTGGCGCCAGAGCGGCTCGCCGCCGGCCATCAGTCCGGCCAGAGGGCTCCGGGGTTCAAAAGGCGCCCGGGATCGAGCGCCGCCCGCAGCCGCTCGAGCAGATCGAGTTCCCCCTGCCGTTCGCGCCAGGTCCAGGTCTGGCGCAGCCGGCCGACACCATGGTGATGGCCGACGCTCGCCCCCTCTCGCGCCACGGCGCTGAGCAGGGCGTCCCAGACGCGGGACTGGAGCTCCGCCGCGTCGCCCTGCGGCAACGGGACGGCCGCGAACGTGAAATAGAGGCTCGCACCCGTCGCCTCGGCGTGGGCGGCGTGCGCGAAGACCGCCACCACCTCCGGCACCGCACGCACGGCGGCGAGTGCCGCGTCGTAGGCCACCGGCAGCCGGCTCCAGGTCGCGCCGCACTCGACGGTGTCGACGAGGACGCCTGCGGAGAGATAGCGGTCCCACTCGGACACATCGTTGCGCGTCTCGAGCCAGTGCCGGGCGATCTCGCCGCCGAGCCGCCTGCCACCGACCTCGAGACCGATCCGGTCCGCCGCCGCGACGCCGCCCTGGGCCACCTCCCTGGGCCCGAGGCAGGAGAGCAGAAGGAGAGCGTCCACCCCTTGGTCCGGCAGGAGCCCGGGAAAGCCATGCAAAGCGTCGTCTCGGTCGTAGAGACGGATCACGCCGAGCGGCAGGCCCGCTCGCGTCAGCCCGCGCATGGCTTCGAGACCCTGCGCAAAGCTGTCGAACGCGTACGCGCGAAATTCCTCGGCCTCCGGCAACGGCCACGCGGCAAGCGTCACCGACGTGATCACGCCGAGCGTGCCTTCGCCGCCCAGCATGAGCGGCGCCGCCTCCGGACCGAGCGCCCGCCGTGGCGGACGGCCGAGATGTAGGAACTCCCCATCCGACGTCACCACGTCGAGTCCGACGACCATCTGCTCGATGCTGCCGTAGCGCGTCGAGTACTGGCCGCAGCTGCGCGTCGCGACGAGACCCCCGACGCTCGCCAGACCGATGGACTGCGGATAGTGCCCGGTGGTCAATCCATGCGCGCGCAGCCGCTCCTCGAGCCGCGCGAGGATGCAGCCGGCCTCCACCACCACGACGCCGCTCTCGACGTCGAGCGGACCGATCGCGTCCATCGGGCGCAGGTCCAGCACGATCGCTTCCGGCCCCGCGGCGACCCCGCCGACGACGCCGGACCCGCCGCCGCGCGCGACCACCTTGAGTCCCCTGCCGGAGGCAAACCTCAGGACCGCCTGGACGTCCTCGGGTACCCGGGCGCGCACCACCGCCGCCGGTAGGGCCATCGCCTCGCCGCGCAGGACGCGCATCTGACGGACCGGGCTGAGATCCCCGGCGACCTCCGCCCTAGCCCCTTGCCCGAGCTCCACCTGCCCCGGCAGGAGCGCCAGCAGTTCCTCTCCCCACGCCATGGCGGCATCGCCTCCTAGCGTACAGAATACTGTACGCTCTCGGCCGTGCCTACCGCCTTCCGGCCCATCCTACGCCAAAGCCTTGTGGCTACTCGCTCGGCTCCCGCCGTCCGGACAGCACATCCTCCTGGATCGTCCGGATCCGGTCGGGCAGTAGGGCCTGCCCGAGCAAGGCCCTCGCGGCGCGGTCTCCCGCCCGCAGCAGCAGAACGGCCCGGTCGGCGCCAGCCGGCAGGTCGCGCTCGATGGGCAGGAGACATAGACCCGGGTGGCCGGGCAGGACGTCCTGCGGCCAGACGACGGCGTCCACCTCGCCCGACGCCACCGCGCCCTGCATGCGCAGGTAGGGCACGTCCACGAACTCGGCCGTCAGACCCTGCGGCAAGAGATGGCGCGGCAGCCGCGACTGGTCTGTCGAGGTGGGGTCGGTGCCGATGCGCACCCGCCCGGGCCATGGCCGGAAGTCCTGGCGGACGAGCCAGCCCTGGCCGGCGGCGTAGCTTTCGGGACCAAGCACGCAAAGCTCCTCGCACTCGGCCCCGCCCGCCCGTCCCTCGGCGGCGGCCAGGTCGGAGACGACGGCGAGATCCGCGCGTCCCGCGCAGAGCGCCTCGATGCGGCTGCGCGCGCCGCGCATGTAGGCAAGGCTATGATCGACAGGACTCTCGCGCAAGAGTTCGGCAAGCGCCGTGGCGAGGCCCATCACGCGGCGGGAGTAGGGAAAGGGCAGCAACAGCATCAGTCCCCGGCGATCGGCGGCACGCCAGAGCGCAGCGGGATCGCAGGCGATGAGGCGACTGGCCGACGACCCGCGCGCGTCGGTCGCGAGGCCCGCCTCGGCGCGCAGCAGATCGAGGGCCGCCTGCACCGTCCCGCGCCCGACCTCGAACCGCGCCGAGAGCTGGGCGATGCTGGGGAGCTCGTCGCCAGGACTGAGCTGGAGGAGCAGGATGGCCAGTTCCTGCATGACCTGGCCGCGCTTGAGCAGGTGGCTCAGCTTTGAGGCCCCCTTTTCCCTCAGCATTCTGCCGCCGAGACGCGGGCTCCTCTCGCGGCCGCGAAGGAGACCTGCCCTCGGCTGGCCAATCCTGCTTGCGGATAGGGAGCGCTTGCGAAGGAGCGTCGGACGTTGCGCCACAGCGTGCTGATCCCAACCACCAGGCCCGATCTCCTGCCGCGCGCCTTGAGGTCCCTGGCCGCGCAGACGGTGGCGCCCGCGGAAGCGCTGGTGCTGCACGACGGCGGGCCACCGCTCGATCTCGGCGATTGGCCGTTCCCCGTGAGAAGCCTCGGCATCCAGCCGCGCCTCGGACCGTCCCTTGCCCGCAACGTGCTGGCGGCGGCGGCCCGCGAGGAGCGGCTGGCGTTTCTGGATGACGACGACGAATGGCTGCCCCAGCACCTCGCCCATCTGGGCGAAGGATCCGTGGATGGCCTTGTGTTCACCGACGCCCTGCTGCAGCACGAGGGCGAAGGCTGGACGCGCCCCTTCGCCTTCCGCTTCACGCCGGAGCTCCTGCGCCGCACGAACCCCATCATTCTTTCGACGGTGGGTGTGAGCCGCTCGGCCTTCTGGCGAGTCGGCGGGTTTGACCCGTCGCTCAGCCGCTATGAGGCCTGGGATCTCTTCCTGCGCCTGCAGGATGCCGGGGTGCCACTGCGCCGCAGGGCTGGCGCCGACGTGCGCTACCGCTTCTCCGGGCGTTCTTTGACGGCGGACGACAAAGCCATGGCGGAGGCGTTCTCGGCCTTTTGCGCACGGCACCAGCTCGCGATTGCGCGCAAGAGCTTCGCGAGCATGCTGGACGATCCGCAGTTGGCGCCTGTCCGCGACGACGGCGTCGCGGAGGACAGCGACCGGTGAGATGCGGCAGCCGCCGCCAGCCAGCCTGACTCGCAAGAATTCGAAGCCGCCCGCCCGGGAGGATGCTGATCATGGTCGAGTCCACGCAACAGAAGGCTGCCGACTTCGTCCGGCGCGAAGGAAGCCGTTCGCAGCAAATGCGTCTCGAGTATCTCACGGGCGGCACATCGCAGGCGGCGGACGCCGCGGAACTGCTGGCGGCAAGGCGGCCCGACGGCGGCTTCGCGCCACCGTGGGCGCCCGACTACAGCAGTGTCGACGCCACCTGCTACCGTCTGGC
>JAJZIE010000200.1 GCA_021810725.1 Bacillota bacterium
GGCGACGACGCGGTCCATGGACTGCCCGATGGTGGAGCCCAGGAACATCGAGAAGGCCAGTCCGACCAGGACGACCACGGCAAGGGAGATCAGGACATGCCAGAGCACGGCGGACGAGATGGCGGACGCCAGCACGGCGTCCATCTCGGCCGCCGTGCTGCCGGCGGCCGGATGCATGATCTCCTGCATCAGGCGGTCGTAGCGGATGGCGGGCGTGAGGAAGAGGGCCAGTACGCCCGTCAGCGCCGCCGCAAGGCTGGCGGCCAGGTACGAGAGCAGGAGGCGCGTGCCGAGGCGCTGAGGAGCCATGCGCGGCTTCACGGTAGCGGGCCTTCCAGGCGATAGCCGATGCCGCGCACGTTCTCGATCTGCAGGTCGTCCCCGAGCTTGCGGCGCAGCGACGCCAGGTGGACGTCCACCACGTGATCGGAGACGTACTCGCTCTGCCAAAGGGCGTCGATGATCGCGGCGCGCGACAGCACGTGGCGCGGATGCCGCAGAAACAACTGCAGGAGGTCGTATTCGCGGGGCGTGAGCTGCACCTCGGCGTGGCCCAGGAGGACGCGATGCTCGGTGGTGTTCATCGCGATGCGGCCCCAGTGCAGGGTGTCGTCAGGGGGCCCTTCGGCGGGGCTGACGCGGCGGAGCCCCAGCCGGCCGACGCGCAGGCAGATCTCGCGCGCCGAGAACGGCTTCACGACGTAATCGTCGGCGCCGAGGCCGAGGCCAAGCAGCCGGTCGGCCTCCTCGCCCCGCGCCGTGAGGAGTAGAACCGGAAGGTCCCTTTGCGGTCCGGAGCGCACCCGGCGCAGCACCTCGAAGCCGTCGAGGTCCGGCAGCGTGAGGTCCAGGATGGCGACGTCGACATTGCCCGCGGCGACGGCTGCGAGCGCCTGCAGGCCGTCGTGCGCAGGGACGACATCGTGGCCGTCCTGCTGCAGATAGCGGCCGAGGATCTGCTGCACGTCCTCGTCGTCGTCCACCAGCAGCACGCGCATATCGCACCAGGCCTCCCGTCATCCGGTTCGCCGCCACACTAGCGCATGCGCGGGGCCAGGGCAAGGGCGGCGTACGATCGGGCCACTGGCCATCGGCCTGCCCAGGCGGGCGGCGCGATTTCCTGCTCGCCAACGGGTTGAGAAAAGCTGCGGCGGAAACGCGAAGGGCCCGGCGCAGTGCCAGGGCCCCTGTGTCCGGTGTTGTCTCGCGGTGCTCAGAAGTCCTCTTCCTCGCGATAGGGCAGCCCGTCTGACGCGGGTGGCGTCGTGCGGCCGATGATGCCCGCAACCGCCACGACGGTGAGCAGGTAGGGCAGCATCAGCACGAGGTTGTGCGAGATCGCCGTGCCCTGCAGCTGAATGCTCAGGGCGGTGGCGAAGCCGAAGAGCAGCGCGGCGAGCGTGGCGCCGCCAGGTCGCCAGTTGCCGAAGATCAGCGCCGCGAGGGCGATGTAGCCGCGCCCGTCCGACATGTCGGCCGTAAAGCTGTTGAGGACGCCGATCGAGAGGTAGGCGCCCGCGACGCCGGCGAGTACGCCTGAAATGAGCACGCCGGAGAGCTTGAGCCCACGCACCGAAAGACCGGCGCTGCGGGCGATGTGCGGATTCTCCCCGACCGACCGCAATCTGAGCCCCCAGGGCGTGCGGAACAGGAGGTACCAGCTTGCGAGCAGCACCGGAATCAGGAGGTAGGCCAGCACACTCTGTTCTGCGAGCGCCGGGCCGATCACGGGGATGCCGCTCAGCCACGGGAAATGCCAGGTCGGGAGGGACGGCGTGTTGATCGGCGTGCCGTTGTAGCCGTACATGGTGACGAGAAGATACCCGGTCAAGCCAAGGGCCAAGAGGTCCACCGCCATGCCGACGACGACGTGGTCGGCGACCAGCGGCACAGCCGCCCAGTAGAGCAGGACGGCCATGAGCACCGACGACACGATGCCGCCGAGCAGCCCGAGCCACGGATTCATCGTCGAGTGGGCGAACACGACGGCAAAAAAGGCGGACGTAAGCATCATGCCTTCGATCGCGATGTTGACCGTGCCGCCGCGCTCGGAGAACATGCCGCCGAGCGCTCCGTAGGCGATCGGAACACTCATCGCGACGGTCAGGACCCAGAGCTCCGGATTGGTGAGGATCGCCATCTAGCCCACCTCCTTGGCTTCCAGCGCGGGCTTGACGGGCTTCGGCCCCTGCGGGCGCTGCAGCCACTTGCCGCGTACGGCGGCGTCGAGGAGGCGGTCGGCGGCGACGAAGAACACGATCAGTCCCTGGATGACGAAGGAGAGCTCCACGGGGATGCCGGCCGTGATCTGCATGGCCTGCGCGCCGCTGTAGAGCGCGGCGAACAGCATCGCCGACGGCACGACGGCCCAGGGATTGTTCCGCGCCAGCAGGGCGACGACGATCGCCGTGAACCCGAACTGGTCGCTGAAGCCATCGAACAGCTGATGCGTCACCCCGACCATCTGCAGCCCTCCGGCGAGACCGGCAAACGCCCCCGAGATGCTGAGACCGAGGATGGTCAGCACCGGCACGGAAAGCCCCGCGACGCGAGCCGCCTTGGGATTCTTGCCGAGGATCTGGATGCCGAGGCCGAGTCGCGTGCGATAGAGGAGCCACGCCCCGAAGACGATCGCGGCGAGCGCGACGAAGATCGCGGCCGAGAGCTGCGTCGTCGGGATGATCGGCTGGAGCGACGCCGAGTTCGCAAAGGGGTAGGACTGCGGGATGGATCCCGGCTGCGACAGGGGGCCGCTCTCCACGAGGTAGTGGCCGAACTCGATCGCGGCGTAGCTCAGCATCATGGTGGTGATGACCTCGTGTGCCCCGCGGTAGGCCTTGAGGACGCCCGGCACAGCGGCCACGGCCGCGCCGGCCACCGTGCCCGCGAGGAGGGCGAAGGCGACGTGGATGACGAGAGGCAGCGACGCGAAGTGGACGCCGACCAGGGTGGCCGCGAACGCGCCAACCCAGTACTGGCCCTCGGCGCCGATGTTGAAGAGCCCGGACTGGAAGCAGAACGCCAGCCCCACCCCCATGACGGCGAGCGGGATGAAGTCGACGAGGGTGCTGCCGAAGTTCGGCAGATTGCCGAACGCCCCCGAGATGAGCGAACTGAACACGATCAGGGGCGAGTAGTGGGTGAGCATCATGATGACCGAACTGACGACGAGGGCGAGAAGAACGGAGATCAGGGGGCGCACGACGCCTTCGATGGAAGATCTCGTTCTCACTGGCCGGACACCGCCTTTGCCTCGAACCCCTGACCGGCCATCATCAGGCCGATCCCGTCGCGGGTCGCGTCTGCGGCCGCCACGGGATCGCTCAGACGGCCGCGGAACAGAACCGCGACCCGATCGGAGAGCGTAAGGATTTCGTCGAGTTCCAGCGAGATCAGCACGATGGCTGCCCCCTGCCGGCGCAGTTCGAGGAGTTGGCGGTGCACGAACTCGACCGCCCCGACATCGAGCCCGCGGGTCGGCTGGGAGACCACCAGGACATCCGGCCGCCGGAGGATCTCGCGCGCCAAAATCAGTTTCTGCTGGTTGCCGCCCGAAAGCTGGCGGGCGAACACGTCGATCGACGCCGGCCGGATATCGAACTTCTCCACGGCCTCGAGCGCCGCCTTGCGGGCGGTCGGTCGGTCGATGCCAACCCCGCGCCGGTAGGGAGTGCTGGCGTAGTCGCGCAGGATGAAGTTCTGCCAGAGCGGGAAGTCGAGGACAAGGCCGTCCGTCTGGCGATCGGCCGGGACGTAACCGAGACCGTGGCTTGTGCGCTCCCGCACGGGCAGGCTGGCGATGTCCCTGCCCGCCAGGTGGATCGAACCATGCCTTGCGGGCACGAGGCCGACCAAGGCCTCCGCCAGCTCGAGCTGTCCGTTGCCGTCGACGCCGGCGATGCCCAGGATCTCGCCGCGGCGCACCGTGAGGCTGATCGGCCCAACGGCCGGGCGGTGGCGCGTCGCCGCGACCTCCAGCCGGTCCACCTCGAGGGCGGCGGGTCCCTGTTCCACCGCCTCGCGCTCGACGCGCAGAACGACGGCCCGCCCGACCATCAGCTCGGCGAGCTTTTGCGGCGTCGCGTCGTCCGCGGGCAGTTCCCCCGTGACCTTGCCCTGCCGGATCACGACGATGCGGTCCGCGACGTCCATCACCTCGTCGAGTTTGTGGCTGATGAACACGACGGGGAATCCGTCCCGGGCGAAATGCTTGATGGATGCGAAAAGCTCCTCGGTCTCCTGCGGCGTCAAGAGGGCCGTCGGCTCAT
Organism: Bacillota bacterium; assembly: GCA_021810725.1. Classification (GTDB taxonomy): domain Bacteria; phylum Bacillota; class Sulfobacillia; order JAJZYS01; family JAJYTV01; genus JAJZQO01. The sequence continues at coordinate 4,269 of JAJZIE010000200.1, forward strand.
CCAGGATGAGCACCTGGGCGCCCCGGTAGAACGCCTTCAGGATCTCCACCCGCTGGCGCTGCCCGACCGTGAGGGCGTGAACGGGGGACTCGGGATCCACCGCGAGGCCGTAGCGCTGGGAGAGCTCCCGGATCGTCCGGACCGCGGTGTGGCGATCCACGGCGCCCAAGCGGGTGCGTGGCTCCTGCCCGAGGACGATGTTTTCCCAGACGGTGAGGCGCGGTACGAGCATGAAATGCTGATGGATCATGCCGATGCCCGCCTGGATCGCCAGGTCCGGGCGACCATGCGGGATCGGACGCCCGTCGACCAGGACGTCACCCGCGTCCGGCGTCAGGAGCCCGGCGATGACCTTCATCAGCGTCGACTTGCCCGCGCCGTTCTCGCCCAGGATCGCCAGCACCTTGCCGCCCGGCACATCGAGCGTGATGTCGTCGTTGGCGACCAGATGGCCGAACCGCTTCGTGATGTGGTGCACAGAAAGCTGCGGCATGTCTCGGCTCCGTTCCTTTCAATCTGCACAAATCCACTCACATCTCACATCTGAGCAAACCTGCGCATCTCTCGATTCCTGCTTCTCCGGACACTGCCCGTGCCTCCTGAGTCTCAGGCGACGTCGGGTCTTACACGTCCTCCACAGGCGTTTAGGG
>JAJZIE010000201.1 GCA_021810725.1 Bacillota bacterium
CTGCACCTCGTGGGAACACAACGCGGTCCTGCGCCCCCTGTGGGAGTGGCGCAGACGGACCGGCGGGGAGATCACCGTGCTGCCTCCAGGCGAGGGGACGCCATTTTCCCTCGAGGACTTGGAACGCGCCATCGTCCCGCAGACAGCCCTCATCGTCGTCAACGCGGCCTCCAACGTGACGGGCGCCCTCGCGCCCGTCGTGGAGGCCGGGGAGATCGCCCACGCGCACGGCGTCCCGTTCCTGGTGGACGGGGCACAGGTGGCCGGCCACCTGCCCCTGGCCCTGTCCGATCTGCCCGTCGACCTCTGGGCCTGCCCGGGGCACAAGGGTCTCCTAGGGCCGCAGGGAATCGGGGTGCTCTACCTGCGGCCGGGGCTTGAGTTGCCGCCACTGCTTCAGGGAGGTGCGGGCTTCGAGTCCGCCCAGACGGAAATGCCAGAAGCGGCACCGGAGCGGTATGAGGCCGGCACGCTCAATACCCCGGGCATCCTGGGCTTGGGCGCAGCCGCCGAGCACCTGTTGGCGGCGGACCTGTCAGGGGACCGGGCACGCAGTGTTGCGCTGTCCGCCCTGCTGGTCGGCGAACTCTCCCGGGTGCCCGGGGTCGAGATCTTCACGGCGCCCGCCCCGCAGCGTGGCGTCGGGCTGGTTTCTTGCAGGATCGCCGGGTGGTCGCCCTCGCGCGTCGCAGAGGTACTGGATGCCGACTTCGGCATTTGCGTGCGAGCTGGGTTGCACTGTGCGCCCCTGGCCCACGCCGCCCTCGGGACCGCACCCAACGGGACGGTACGGTTCTCGCTGGGCCACGCCACGACCGTCGATGACGTAAAGGCGGCAGTTGCGGCCGTCACCGCACTCGCGAAGCGCCCGGATCTGAGCCCCTCGTCACCCGCCCACCACTCCGCGTCACGGTAAGCGGCTCACGCCACCGCCGGCGGCGCCTTGGCGGCGATCACCGCCGCCAGGATTTGCGCGGCGCCGCCCGCTGAGGCCGCCTCGCGCACCCGCAGCAGCAGCCTCAGTCGCGGCGGCAGGTCATCCAGCGCGCCGAGAGAGCGCTCCACGGCCGCCGCGTCCTCTGCCGGCAGGGTGTCGGCCCAGCCGAGCAGTCTCGCGGCGACGCGCTGCAGGCGGCGGGCACCCCTGGCCGCCGTCACCAGGGCAGGGATCAGTTCAGGTGTTTCGCGGCTGAGGTGCTCGAGCGCGTCCGCGGCCTCCTTCGGCGCAAGCGCCGCGGCGTGCGGCGCGAGCCGCAGGAGGGCCCGTCTGTCCTTGTCCGCGCCGGCCTGCCAGAGCGCGGCGAGGACTGCCTCGGGCGTGAGGTCCTCGGGCCGCAGGTCCGAGATGAGCGGCGCGAGCGCTGGTGGGGCCGCGCAAAGGAGTCTCGGCCAGATCGCGCCCGCGGGCGGGCGGCTCGAGAAGGCGCTTGCGAGCAGCACCTGCAGGTCCCGATCGTGCTCCGCCTCCGGCAGGGCACGCAGGAGCAGGCGATAGGGGTCGGGCGCAACGCGCAGGGCAGCGTCGAGGGCAAGCAGCCGCCGCTCGCCCTGCAGGGCCCAGATGTCCTCGACGTCCATGGGCGGCAGTTCGAGCGCCGAGACGAAATCCGCGCCCATGGCCGCGGCGGTAAGCGGCTCCCTGCGCGGATGGCGGAGAAACTCCTCCACCAGCAGCCCGACATCGGTCACCGGCCATCGGCGGGCAAGATAGGCCTGCACGACAGCGGCGGCATGCCGGCAGCGCGGCCGGCCGCAATCGCAGGCCGACGCCACCGGCAGCCTCAGTTCGAGTCGCACCCAGTAGTCGCCGTGGGCCCCTTGGACGCGGCCCGCCAGCGTTGCGCCGTCGCGCCTGAGGTCCTGGACGCGTTCTCCGAGGACATAGTCCTCGCCGGATGCCCAGGCCCCCGCCGGGAACGCCTGCTCCCAAGACGCGAGGCTGCTCGCGGATGAGTCTTCGATGATGCTGCATCCCTCTCTGCAGGAGTTTGCCGAGATATGTCGGAAATGCGTCAATTGGGCTTGTAGCTATGTGAGGAGGGGCAACGCTGGAGCGCGACTTCACCGTAGCGACGTTTCGCCTCCCACCGTTCGCCGCACCTGACGCAGCATCCTTTGGCCGCGCCCTGGTGCAGGCCGCGGAGTCCACAGCCCAGCGCAATCCGGCCGACCTCTACCTTTTCCCAGGCCTGCTGGCGCTGGGTCTTCTGCCGCAGATCGATCTCGCCGACCCGGAGGCGTCGGCCCTGGCGGACGCATCGCTCAAGGACGCCTATCTCGCCGCTGGCAGTTATGCCGCGCGCACCCTCGGAGCCGTCGTGGTTCCAGGTACGGTCTATCTCGTGACCCCGCAGGGACGGCTGCAGCAGTACGCCGCCGTGTTCGACCGCCAGGGCAACCTGGTCGGCGAGCAGTTGCAGACGCACCGCGATGCGCTGGTACAGGCGGTGTCGGACGAAATTTCCCCGATCGCGGTCGATGCCGGCGTCAAGGTCGGGCTGCTGATCGGTCGCGATGCATGGTACCCCGAAGTGAGCAGAATCCTGACGCTGCAAGGGGCCGACATTCTCCTTGCGCCATTGGCGCCGCCGGCTCCCTATCCGTCCGAGGAGGCGCTCTGGGGCCTCTGGCAGGAGGTGCAGCAGAACCAGGTGTTCGGGGTGGAGGCGGGTCTCTTCGGCATGCTTGGCGACCGTGCCTACGCCGGCAGGGCAGCGATCGTGGCCCCCTGCGAGATGACGGAGGACGACAGCGGGTTCCTGCCGCGCCCGGGTTACTTCGTGGGCACGGGCGCGCAGGTGGTGACGCTGAGCGTCGACGAGATCCAGAAGGTCCGTCGCGAGTACCCCCTGCTCCGGCACCTGAACCCAGGGCTCTACCGCAAGTATCTGCCGCTCGTATACAGGAGACTGCCATGAACGTGCGCGACTTCACCCTGCAGCTCATGCTGCAGATGCGCTCGCGTCCCGGCCGCATCGCTGGGCGGCTGCGCCGCCGCGGCTTCCGCCACAAGGTACGGACGCCGGAGGTGGGCGTGGTGCGCGCCGCGGCCGTGCAGCTGGAGTGGAGGCTGTGCGAGACCGCGGAGGAATTCACCGACCTCGTCTACGACACGGTGCGGGCCGCCGTTGCCGAAGGGGCCGAGCTGATCGCGTTCCCGGAGGACACGGCAAGCCTGCTCGTCGGAGTCATGCCCGGCCTCGGTCCGATGCTGCGCAGCGCGACAGTGGATGAAGCCCTGCGCCAGGTCGGCGACGACGTGCAGGTGGCGGACCTCTTCCGCCTGCTCGGCCGCGCGACCCGACGCATCTACGAGACCACCTTCTCGACGCTTGCGCACGGCTACGGCGTCCACATCGCGGCGGGCTCCGCCGTCCTGCCGATCGCCGACCAGCGCGTGCTCAACATCGGACATCTCTTCACGCCGGAAGGACGTATCCTGCGCCAGACCAAATGCCACCTGATGCCGCTGGAAGAGGAGTGGGGGCTGGCGGCGGGCGAGGACCTCGAGGTCTTCGACACGGGGCTCGGCCGGATCGGGCTGCCGGTCTGCATGGACGCGACGTTCTTCGAGACGTTCCGCATCCTCCGCCAGCTCGGCGCCGAGATCGTCGTGCTGCCGATGGCGGACCCCGAGTACCCGTACAGCGCCTGGAAGGCCCTGCGCGGCATCTGGCCGCGGGTGCAGGAATCGCAGGTGTTCGGCGTGCAGGGAGCCCTGGTGGGGGAGGCCCTCGGCATGCGGCTTACGGGACATGCCGGGATCTACGCGCCGCTCGCGCTCACGGAGCATGGCGACGGTCGCCTGGCGGTGTCGGACCGGCCGGAGGGAGAGGCCCTCGTGCTTGCGGACCTCGATGTGACGGCGCTCCGCCGCCTGCGCGAGGAGCAGCCCCTGCAGCTCAACCCCGCGCTGTACGAGCGGTATTTCCCGCGCGTCTACTCCGGCTTCTGGCGGGGTGGCACCCATTGAGCGGGGCATCGCTCTGGCGTGACGACGGCGGCTGCCTCGTCTGCGGCGCCGAGAACGAGCACGGGCTGCATCTGAAGTTCGAAAGTACCCAGGACGGCGCCCGTGCCGAGGGCGTCGTGCCGGCCCACCTGCAAGGCTTTGTCGGCCGAAGCCATGGCGGCATCGTCGCGGCCGTGCTGGACGAGGCGATGTATTACGCCGTAGCCATGGGCGGCACGCCCGGTGTGGCGACGGCCGAGATCTCCGTGCGCTATCGGAGGCCGCTGCCGACCGACGCGACGTTCGAGGTGGAGGCCAGGCGCCTGCGCGCGACGCGCCGCTTCGCGAAGACGCAGGCTGTGATCCGCGTCGCCGGCGAAGTCGTGGCGGAGGCGGAGGGAACATTCCTGCCGGTGCCGTCCGACATCCGGTTCAAGGGGGAGTAACGAGTTGGAGAAGACCCGCGCCGAAGCCTTTGCGATCCTGGGCGAATACACGAAGTCGCCGCAGCTTCTGAAGCACGCCCTGGCGGTGGAGGCCGCGATGCGGCACTACGCCGCGCTGCGCGGCGAGGACCCGGAGCGCTGGGGTATGACGGGACTTTTGCACGACATGGATTACGAGATCTACCCGAGCCTCGAGGACCATCCTTACAAGGGCGTCGAGATCCTGCGCCAGCAGGGCTACCCCGAGGACATGCTTCAGGCCATCCTAGGGCACGGCAACCACACGGGGGTCGCCCGCACGACCGACATGGCGAAGACGCTCTTCGCGGTGGACGAGCTCTCGGGCCTCGTGGTGGCGGTGGCGCTGGTACGGCCGGAGAAACTCGACAACCTCGAGGCGAAGTCGGTGCGCAAGAAGATGAAGGACAAGGCCTTCGCGCGCGGCGTCAACCGCGACGACATCGTGCAGGGCGCGGAGGAGCTCGGGGTGCCGCTCGACGAGCACATC
>JAJZIE010000202.1 GCA_021810725.1 Bacillota bacterium
AGCTCGTGCTGTTCTGCCTCGAAGCGGGGCAGGAGATCCCTCGGCACACGGCGGCCGCAACCGTGGTGATGCAGGCCTTCACAGGCGAGGGCGTGCTCGTTTCTGGCGACGAGTCGGTCGAGGCGAAGGCGGGAGATCTGGTCCTGGTGCCGCCGCAGGTGCCGCATGCGATGAAGGCCCCAAGGGGACGGTTCACGGTGCTCGCCACCATCGTGGCTGCCGCCGACTGAGAAGGGCGCTGGTCTCCTTGGGACAGGTGCTCTACCATGCTAGTGCGCCAGCGTAGACACCCTTGCGGGTCGCGGGTATAACGGGGGCAGAAGGCGGCCCGAGGCCGCTTTTGAACCAGGAGGCGATCGATTGCTCGAAATCGACGGGCATCATCTTACGCTTGAGGATGTCAGGGCGGTGGCGTACGGCGACGACGAGCCGAGGCTCACCGCGAAAGCCGCGCGCCAGCTCAAGGACAGCCGCGACATGGTCGAGGAGGCCATGCGCGAGGGCAGGGCCGTCTACGGTGTGACGACCGGCTTCGGCGACCTCGCCAGGGTGCCGATCCCGCCGGAGGACCGGGAGATCCTGCAGGAGAACCTGCTCAAGAACCACGCGGCGGGCGTGGGGCCGGAACTCCCGCCGGAGGTCGTGCGCGCCATGCTCCTTCTGCGCGCCAACGCGCTCGCGAAAGGTTACTCGGGCGTCCGCATCGATCTTGTGGAACGGCTGCTCACATGGATTCGCGAGGATTGCCTGCCGGTGGTGCCGAGCCAGGGCTCCGTCGGGGCGAGTGGAGACCTGGCGCCCCTGGCGCACCTCGCGCTGCCGCTGCTCGGCCTGGGTGAGATGCGTCTGCGCGGCGAGCGGCTGCCCGCCAAGGAGGCCCAGGCCAGGATCGGCCTCCAGCCCATGCGGCTCCAGGCCAAGGAGGGGCTGGCGCTCACGAACGGCACGCAGCTGATGGCGTCCATCGGCACCCTCGGGTTGCTGGAGGCCGAGCTGATGGCCGACACCGCGGACGTCGTCGCCAGCCTGACGGTGCAGGCCTTGCACGGCATTCCCGACGCGTACGACGAGTCGATCGTGCGGGCCCGCCCGCACCCCGGGGCGATCGAGACCGCCCGCAACCTCAGGAACTGGCTCGCCGGCTCGAAACTGACCACATCGCCCGGCCAGCTCCGCATGCAGGATCCCTACAGCCTGCGCTGCATACCGCAGGCGCACGGGGCGAGCCGGCAGGCGTTCGCGCATGTTCGCTCGGTGCTGGAGATCGAGGTCAACAGCGCGACCGACAACCCGCTCGTCTTCCCCGACGAGCAGCAGGTCCGCTCCGGCGGCAACTTCCACGGCGAGCCGCTCGCGGTCGCGCTCGACTACCTCGCGATCGCCGTGGCCGAACTCGCGTCCATTTCCGAGCGCCGCACCGAACGCATGGTCAACCCGCACCTCAGCGGGCTGCCGCCGTTCCTCAGCGACCATGGCGGCATCTCCTCCGGACTCATGATCGCGCAGTACACGTCCGCGGCGCTGGTGTCCCACAACAAGGTGCTCTGCCATCCCGCCTCCGTCGACTCGATCCCCACCTCGGGCAACCAGGAGGACTTCGTGTCGATGGGCTCGGTGGGTGCGCTCAAGCTGCGCGAGGTGCTGCGCCAGAGCTGGCAGGTGCTTGGCATTGAGCTGGTGGCCGCCTGCCAGGCACTGGACCTCGCCGGTCCGATGGATCTCTCGCCTGCGGGCAAGCGCGCCTACGACCTCGTGCGCGGGCGCATCGCCTACTACGACGACACGGTGCTGTCCCTGGATCTCGGGACAGGCGCGGAACTTTGCCGCTCGGGCGCCCTGCTCGCCGCGGCACAGGAGGGTTAAGTCTTGAAGCGATTCGAGATCGTACCGAATTTCAGCGAGGGTCGCCGGGCCGAGGTGCTGGAGGCGCTCTACCGCAGCTACTCGGACGCGAAGGGCGTCGTCCTGCTCGATCACGAGGCGGATCCAGACCACAACCGCTGCGTGCTGACGGCCGTCGGCTCAGCCGAGGACCTGATCGACGCGACCATCGCCGCCTGCCGCGTGGCGATGCGCGAGATCGATCTCAACCACCACCAGGGCGAGCACCCCCGCATCGGCGCGATGGACGTTCTGCCCTTCCTGCCGCTCGACGACGCGACGATGGAGGATGCCGTCGCCGCCGCGCACGCTCTGGCCGAGCGGCTGTGGCACGAGCTCTCCGTGCCGGTCTACTTCTACGAGGAGGCCTCGATCGGGGCGAAGAAGCTCTTGCCCGCGATCCGCAAGGGCAACTACGAGGGCCTGCGCGAGATCGTACGCGAGGACCCCTCGCGGCGCCCGGACGTCGGCGGGCCCGAACTGCACCCCACCTTCGGCGCGTCGGTGATCGGCGCGCGCAAGCCACTCGTCGCGTTCAACGTCTACCTGCGCACCTTGGACCTCGACATCGCGAAGCGCGTCGCCAAGGCGGTGCGCGAAAGCTCCGGCGGTCTCAAGAACGTGCGGGCCCTGGCCATCGACACGACCGCGCAGGGAGCGGTGCAGGTCTCGATGAACCTCGTGGACGTCGAGGCGACCCCGATCTACAGGGCCTACGAGTTCGTGGAACGCGAGGCCGCGCAGTATGGCGTCGCGGTCTCGCACGCGGAGATCGTCGGTCTCGTGCCGCTAGCGGCCATGCTGGCGGTCGCCGAGCGCAGCCTGCGCCTCAAGGGCTTCGAGGCGGGGCAGGTGCTCGAGGTCCGTCTCATGCAGGAGGCTGAGAAGTCTTGAGCGCGCCCGACCTCATCGTCTTCCACGCGCGCCTCGTGCCGTGCAGCGAAGCCGAGATCGCCATGGGCAGGATCGCGGAGCTCCGCGAGATCGACGACGCGGCCATGGTCGTCGAAGGCGGCCGGATCGAGCGCATCGGCAAGACCGAGGAGGTTCTCGCCCAGACGACGCTCGGACCGGAGACCATCCTGCTCGACGCGCAGGGCCGCGCGCTCGTGCCAGGCTTCATCGACCCGCATACCCACGCTCTCTACCACGGGCGCCGCATCCCGGAGATGCAGCTCAGGCAGCAGGGCAAGGGCTACCTCGAGATCCTCGACGCGGGTGGCGGTATCCAGGAGACCGTGCGCCAGACCGCGGCGGTGGACGACGACACCTTGGCGCGCGAGACGCGGGGGCGCATCGCCGAGGCCGCAACCTACGGCACGACGACTGTCGAGGTGAAGACGGGCTACGGGCTGACGCCGGAGCGGGAGATGCGCCTTCTGCGCGTGCTCGCGCAGGTGCGACGGCGTGCTCCCGTCGAGATCTACCGCACCTTCCTCGGCCTGCACGCTTGGCCGCACGGCGACGTGGACCGCGAAGCGCACCTCCTCGCCATGGACGGCCTGCTCGCCGACGTGAAGAAGCGGGATCTCGCCGATGCCGTGGACGTCTTCTGCGAGCAGGGCGTCTTCTCGCCCGAGGACACCCGGCGCCACCTCGACGCCGCCCGCGCGGCGGGCCTTGCCGTGCGGCTCCACGCCGACGAACTGAGGCCGAGCGACGGGGCGGAACTGGCGGCTGAGATCGGCGCCCTCTGCGCCGACCACCTGCTGGCCGCGACGGACGAGGGCCTGTGGGCGATGGCGCAGCGGGGTGTCGTGGCCGTGAACCTTCCCGGCACGGCGTTCTTCCTGCACGAGCAGGCGCTCTCCGCGGCCCGCCAACGGGAGGCCGGTGTTGTGGCGGCCCTCGCGACCGACCACAATCCCGGCTCGAGCCCGACGTTCTCCATGCCGATGGCGATGACTCTCGCGATGCATCGGGCGGGCTTCACGCCCGCCGAGGCGCTCTTGGCCGCCACGCGCGGCAGCGCCCTCGCGCTCGGGCTCCAGGGTTCGCGCGGACAGATCGCTCCGGGCTTCCGGGCGGACTTCGTTCTCCTGGACGACCCGGACTACCGCGTCCTGATGTACAGTTTCGGCATGAATCCCGTGCATGCCGTGTACGCGGCAGGCCGCCTCGTGGCGAGCGCCGGCCGCATGACGGAGGAGGTAAAGGCATGGATCGCTTCCTAGAAGCTCTCGCCGCTCCGACCGCCGCGCCCGGTGGCGGATCGGCGGCGTGCTACGCCGGCGCGGTGTCGGCGGCGCTCGTGGAGATGTGCGCCGGCCTCGCCGCCAAGAAGGAGAAGCCTGGCGCGCAGGAGATCCTCGGCGCCGCCCAGGAGATTCGTGGAGCCATGTTGCGGCAGGCCGACCTCGACGCCGCCTCGTTCGAGGTGGTGATGGCCGCCTACCGCGAGCCGAAGGACGCCGAGGGCCGCAAGGAGCGCATCGCGCAGGCTCTGAAGGGCGCGGCGCTCTCGCCGCTGGCGACCATGGACCTCGTCCTTAGGCTCGCGGAACTCATCCGCAAGGCCGAGGCGATGGTGCCGAACTCGGCGCGCTCGGACTGGGAGAGCGCGGTCGTCTTCGCGCTGGCCGCCGCCGACGTGGCGGGTCGCAACGTGGCGATCAACCTCGACGGCGCCGCCGACGCCGATGAGCTCCGGGCATCCCTTGAAGAGCGCAGGGCCGCGATTCGGCGGCAGCTGCCGGAGGTCTAGGCCGTGCCAGGCAGGGGCAGCGGGGAGAGCGGCGGGCCGGGCCTCTTTGAGAATCCGGACGGGGCCCGCGCCGCCATGCCCCTGGCCGCGCGCATGCGGCCGCGGTCCTTCGAGGAGTTCGTCGGCCAGGATGCGGTGATTGGTGAGGGCAGCGTGTTGCGCAGAGCCATCGCGCAGGGCGAGCTACCCTCGCTCCTGATCTGGGGGCCGCCGGGCAGTGGCAAGACGACGCTGGCCAGACTGATCGCGAAAGCCGTCGGGGCGCGCTTCGTCGCGCTGTCCGCGGTTACGGCGGGCGTCGCCGAGCTGCGGGCGGAGGT
>JAJZIE010000203.1 GCA_021810725.1 Bacillota bacterium
CCCGGAAGCTCGGTCCAGGTCGCGCCGCCGTCCGTGGTGCGCCAGATGCCGGAGCACTGCGGTCCCATACCTGTGGCGAGTCCTGTGCTCTGGCTCGAGAACGCGATGCCGCCGGTGGGCTGGCCGCCCGGGAGCGGCACGAGGCTCCAGCTGCGCCCGCCGTCGGTGGTGCGCAGGATTCCTTGAAGGCCCATCACGGTCTCGCGCGGGTCCGGCACCGCGAACCCGAGCGAGGGTGTAACGAAGTCGAACCTGAGCCACTGCCACGAGGTGAGGCCGTCCGGGTTGAACGACGCGGGGAGCCGCGGCCGTACGGCGCTCCAGTGGACGCCGTCCCCGCTCGTCAGCAGGAGAGGCGAGGCGGTGCTGGAATCGCTGCTCACCGTGACGCCGCTCGCGATCCAGGTGGAGCCCCTGAGGCTGCGCCCGACCCAGAAGAGGTCTGCGCTCTTCTCTTGCCAAACCTCCTGCCAGCGGTGTCCGCCATCGGTCGTGAGGAACACCTGGCCAGGGGCCTCAGTGCGCAGACCCCCCGTGTCGAGGGCGATCATGAAGCCGCCCGTGACGGCGACGCCGAGGCTTGGCGTCGCGAGCGACACGTCGAGCACCCCGGAAGGCAGGCCGCCGGCGGGCGGCGGCGTCGCCTGCACCGTCATCGGGACCAGGCTGAGTCCCTTGAAGGCGGCCGAGGGTTTCGCCGGCGGCAAAGTGATCCGCGCCCCTTTGGCCGGCTTGCCGGAAGACCCGCGCCCCGTCGCGGAACTTGCGCCACACCCGCCAATGAGCGCCGCCAGGAGCAGCAGCGCAAGAGTTCCCCGCAGCCGCAAAGGACATCCCCCCACCCGCAGCATAGATCAGGCAGCGTCGCGGCACATCGCCCAAAGTCCTCCCAAGCCGTGCCCATGGCGGAGCCGCCCGGTTTCCATCCCATCGCGCTTTCGAAGACACTCCGCCGTCTTTCGGGCATTTATCCCTCTGCCCCTTGTCTTGTGCGACATCGTTTGCCAGGATAGACGCAATGTCCTGGTCCAAGAGGAGCTGAGAGGATGGACAAGCGTCCGGCGCGTTACCGCCTGGGCCTGTTCACCTGGATCTTCATCGGCTTCTTCCTGGGCAGTCTCGCGTCGCTCGTCCTGATCGGCCTGATCGCCCTGCAGAGCGCGGACACCTCCTCGCTCGACGTCGCGCGCAGGGAGATGCTGCGCGCCGTCGAACTGGCCGCGCGCGGCATGAAGGAACCGGTCTCCCAGGCCACCTTCATGCGCGACACCGCGGCGTACCGCAAAGGGCTGGTGCTCTACGAGCCAGGCCCGCTGACCTTCACCCTCGTCGACAACTCCGGAGAGATCGACTACACGACGCCGCCCAGTCTCGACGGCCGGCAGATCTCCGCCGCCTCCCTTCGGGACTTCCGCTCCGCCGCGCGCGGCAGCACAGTGCTCTATCTGCCCTTGCGCCACGAGAGCGATCTCATCGCCTGGCGCCACACCCAGGACGGCTACCTCTCCGCACTGGTGCCGGAGGCGCCCCTGCTCTCGGCCATGTTCACGAACCTCGCGCATGACGTGGCCTTCGCCATGGTCGCCGTGGTGGCCGTGGCCCTCGGCACGGCCCTCATCGTGGGCCTGCTCCTGAGCCGCAGCACGAAGCGCCTGCTCGGCGTAAGGGACGCCGAGTCGGCGGACGAGCTGAGGCAGCGCTCGCACACGCGGGAGGTGGCGGAGATCGCCGGCCTCTGGGGCGACGTGCTGCGCCGCGAGCGCCTGAACGCCGAGCAGATCCGGCGGGCCTTCGCCTGGCGCGACCGCCTGACCGGCTGGCTCGCGACCGCCTCCGCCCACGCCGACCTCGACCTCCCGTCGCTGGCGCAGCGCGTGGTGGACCAGCTACCGTTCCCGATCGCGCAGCTTTCCGTCGCCGACCCCACGCGCAACGTCTCCTATCCGCTCGCGATGCGCGGCTACGGCAGCATGACCGTCCGGGACCTCACGCTGCCGCTGGACCCGCCTTCCGGTCTCGTCTCGAACGCCTACTACGAGCGGCGCACGATCCGCATCGCGCAAGATCCCGAGATGGCGCGCCCCGGCATGCGCGAAGAATTGGGAGCCCAGGCGGCCGTGGCCGTGCCCCTGATCGCCGACGGCGAGGTGCGAGGGGTTTTGACGGCCGCCGTCAAGGACCCGAAGGATCTGCCGCCGGAGGCGGTGCAGAGCCTCGAGCAGGTGGGACCCCTGCTCGGCGCGATGATCGCCCGCCAGGACGCCGTAGATCGCCTCCGCCGGCAGGAGCGCCTCTTCCGCTGGGTGCAGGACATGAACCCCATCCTCCTGATGGGGCGGACCGACGCCGGGCGCTGGTGGCCACCCGTCGAGCGCGCCCTGCAGCAGATCGTGGGAGCCCGCGCCGCAGTCATCCTCGTCCGCCAAGGGGGAGAGTGGCGGGTGACGGGCTCGTATGGTCCTGGGCTGCCGCTCCTGTTTGCCGGGACGCCGCTCGACGAGTGGATCCGCGAGATCGATCGGAACCCGAGGCGCTTCCTCGGCTGGCGTGAGGAGGGGGCCCTCTGCATCGGCGGGGTCGGCACGGACGGCGTGCCGTATGGCGTCCTCCTGGTGCTCGCCGCCCAGGACGGGGATCGCATGCTGCTGCTGCGCACCCTGTTCGACTACCTCGCGCTCGCTAACCAGACGGCCATGCGCCGCGACGAGATCGAGCGGCTCGCCCGTACCGATCCTCTGACCGGAGTTTTCAACCGGCGTGCGCTTGAAGAGCAGTTCGAGGCCAGTGTCGAGAAGGACCCTGGGGAGGGCGAGGGGCTTCTCTTCGTGCTCCTGGACCTCGACAACTTCAAGGACCTCAACGACCGCGAGGGCCACGACGCCGGAGACCTCGCGCTGCGCCAGTTCGGCCGGCACCTGCGCGAGCGCCTGCGCGGACAGGACGCCGTCGGCCGCATCGGCGGCGATGAATTCGTCCTGCTGCTGCAGGAGACCGAAACGCTCTCGCCCCATCGCCTGGACGATCTCTTCACCGCCCCCGCCGCCGCGGGCCTCGTGGCCTCCTACGGCACGGCCCTGGTCCCGGGCGAAGCCCGCACGTTCGCAGACGCCTACCGCCTCGCGGACCGGCGCATGTATGCCATGAAGCGAGGCCGCCGCGCGGAGGCGGAGGAGCCCCGGGACTCCTCGCTCTAACCCATCTCCCTCCCGACCCGCCGTCCGCGGCGGGTCTTTTGCGTGTCCGCAGGCGTGCGCCCCTTCTGGTAGACTCGTGCAAAGGACTCCTGGCTGCTTGGGGGGAGCGCTCGCGATGAAGAGCGGCCACAGTCCAAGACGTCGCCTTGCCATCCTGGCGGCAGGCCTCACACTGCTCCTGGCGGGCTGCGGACAGGCCATGGCATCGCCGCATGCGACACCGCGGGCTCCTGCTGCCCGTCCTAAGGCGGCGCGGCAGGTGACCGCCAGGGCGCCGGTGCCCTGGGCTACCTACGGCGGGGACCCGCGCCGCTGGGCCAGCTACCCGGAGCCCCAGGTGAAGGGCCTGCGCCTAACCTGGAGCACCCCGGCGCTCGACGGCGCCGTCTACGCGCAACCGCTCTGGCAGGGAGACCTCGCCTACATCGCCACCGAGAACGACACCGTCTACGCCGTCAGCCTGAAGACGGGACGCACGGTCTGGCGGCGCCATCTCGGCACGCCGGTGCCGCTGAGGGACCTGCCCTGCGGTGACATCGGCCCCCTCGGCATCACCGGCACGCCCGTCCTGGCGGGGGGCCGCATCTACGTCGCCGCTGAGCTGGAGCCCATCCAGCAGCGGCTCTTCGCCCTCAGCGCCAAGACAGGTCAGGTGCTCGGCAGCTGGACCCTCGACCTTCCCGGCACCCACGCGTACGCCCAGCAGCAGCGCGGGGCGCTCAGCTATCTCGATGGCACCGTCTATGCGCCGCTTGGCGGCCTCTACGGCGACTGCGGCCCGTACGTCGGGCAGGTGGTCGCTGTCCACCCCGGCCGGGCCACCGTCGCCTACCGCGTGCCCACGGCGCGGGAGGGCGCGATCTGGGCGCCGGCGGGCCTCTCGCTCGCCGCGAACGGCGACCTCTACGCCGCCACCGGCAACAGCGCCTCGAACTCCGCCTGGGACGGCGGCGACAGCGTGCTGCGCCTCTCGCCTGCCCTGAAACTTCTCGGCTACTTCACGCCGCGGACGTTCGCCCACCTGAACCAGGCGGACCTCGACCTCGGTTCGACCGCGCCGCTGCCACTCCCGGGCGGCTTCGTCTTCCAGATCGGCAAGGAGGGCGTAGGCTACCTGCTCCGGGCCGCGAGCCTCGGCGGCATCGGTCATCCTGTCGCGAGCGGGTCGGTCTGTAGTGGGGCGTACGGCGCCGACGCCTATGGCGGAGGCCTCGTCTTCGTGCCCTGTACGAACGGCCTTGTGGCCCTGCGTCCCGGCAGCCACGGCTTCAGTCGCGTCTGGTCCCGGGACGGCTGGGACGCGGGACCCCCGGCGGTGGGCGGTGGCGCGGTCCTGAGCGTCGACGAGTCCGGGGCGCGCCTCGACGTGTTCTCGGCCGCCACGGGGCGACGGCTTGCCTCGGTGCCGCTCGGCGCCGTGCCGCACTTCGACGCGCCCGCCCTGGCACCCGGACTTGTGCTCGTGGACGCGGGCAATAGGGTCAAGGCGTTCGCGCTCGTGGGCCAGGCGGCCGCAGGGCGCGCGAAGACCCTGCGCTGACCGGAGCTAGGCCAAAGGGCGGAACGGGCGGATCCCGCTAGGGTCGCACGCGATTCGGGCCGCCGTCGGCCGCCCGCGCCCGTTCGAGCTCGCCCTTGGCCTCCACAGGGCGCAGGTCCTGAAGGTACCGGTTGAATAGGGAAAGCACCTCCAGCACCGC
>JAJZIE010000204.1 GCA_021810725.1 Bacillota bacterium
ACAGCGTGGCGAAGACGGCCACGATGCCGAGGCCGAGCAGCATGGTGCGCCTGCCGCCTAGCCTCGTCGAGAGAACGCCGGATATCAGCATGGCCAAGGACATGACGGCAATGTAGGACGTAAAGAGCATCTCGACTTGCGCGTCGGTCGCGCCCATCTCCCGACCGATCTCGGCCAGGATGGGGTCGACGACGCCGATCCCCATGAACGCGATCATGGTGGCGAATGCGGTCGCGAGAACCGCCCGGGGAAAGCCGTGCTGCGCCAACGTTCGATGACCTCCCTGCAACCGGACCACCCAATTGTATCAACCGCCCGCCCTTCGGGGTAACAGCAGGGGGAGAGGCGGGAGAGTTAGAAGTGTCTCCCATCCCCCTTGAGGAGGGCATGCCATGCGCAACACGCTCGGCGGCCTGGTCGCCGCCGTCTGGCTGCTCGCGAGCATCCTGCTCTGGGCCGGAGTCGTCCAGGTCGTCCCGCCACCCAGCGCTTCGCACGCGATCGGCCTCACGCTTTCGCAGTCCGTGCTGCTTGCCTACCATCTCTCGGGCGTTCTGGAGGCGCTCACGGGCGCCTATCTGAGCCTGGCCATCGCCGGCCTGCTGGGCAGCCTCTGGCTGCTGATCGAAGGGCTCTTGCGCCGCTTGCGGCTCGCGGCGGCCTTGGGCGGGGCAGGCGCCGTGATCGAAGTGGCGCTGGGCCTCTTCGCGCTACTCAGGATACGCCTATCCCTGCCGATGCGACCGAACGCCTCCGGCCTGCTCACCGGCGCCAGCATCGCGGGACAGATGGCCACGTTGATGATCCCCGCCGCGCTGCTGCTGGTGCTGGTGCTGGGAGCCATCATCATCGTCGGACGCCGCGCCCCGGCGCGAGGCGCGCAGCGCGAACACCCCGAGCGGGTGCCACGCGCGGCCGCGGGCGTCCCGCTTGCGGAGACCGGCACGACGCCGCCTGCCGGTGCGGCGCAGGAGCAAGACGGCTCCCCGAATGGCGCGCACACGCACGCCGAGGATCAAGATACCCCCGCCGACAGCAAACAGGACGGCCGACCCTCCTAGCGGCCAGGCCAGGCAGACCCGCGACCCGCTCGCAGGGCCGAGGTGCGTGACGAAGGACCGCACCTCGGCCTAGGAGTTCCCGGCAGGCCGGCTCCGGTGACGCCACGACCCAACGGGTCGCGCGCGCATTATGTCCTTCCGAGGTCCTAGCCGTTGCGCTTCAGCTTGCCCGTGCGCAGGGCGTAGCGCTCCGCGATGTGGAACGCCCAGACTCCGATCGGCACGAGGATCAGACCAGCGCCGAGCAGCCCGAGCACCGTCGCGAGCAGGGCGCCTGGCGCTGTGCCTTGCAGCACGGCCTGGCGCACCGCGGTCAGGGTGTAGGTGGCGGGGGAGAACCACGCGACGGTCTGCAGCCAGTGCGGCAGCACCGAGATCGGGTAGTAGATGCCGCTGACGAGCAGCAGTACCCCCTGGATGACCTGCGTCGCCTGCGCGCCCCGCTCCGCCGAGAGCATCGGCATGATCGCCCCGAGGAGACCAAGCCCGATGAAGGGCAGCGAGGCGGCCGCCAGGACGAGGAGCGCCCCGCCGATGTCCGCGTGGGCGAGCGGCAGGTGGAACAGCAGGAAGATGCCGAGCAGCACGACGAGCGTGCGGGCGAGCCCGTACACCACCGCGTAGGCGCAGACGCCGAGGAGGTAGGTGATACGGCGGACGGGGGCCATGAAGCTGTATTCGATGGTGCCTTCCCAGCGCTCCCACATCACCGAGTTCGAGATCTCGAAGAAGAGCACGGAAAGGAAGTTCCAGAGAAGCGCGCCGATCGCGAGGTAGAGCACGCGCTCACCCTGGCCTGGACCCGGCTCCGCGAGGCCGATCAGGGCGATCGTCAGCGCGTTGACGGCGTTGTAGAAGGCGAAGACGACCTCCCAGCCGAGGTAGCGTCGAATCAGGCTGAAGTTCCGCGAGATGACCGCGCCCATGGCGCGCCCCTCGCTGCGCAGGGAGATCAAGCGTCCAGTTCCTCCTCGTCGTTCGGGTCTTCGCCCGTCAGGGCGAGAAAGGCGCCTTCGAGGCCCTGGCCGCCACCGTGGGCGGCCGCGAGCTCCTCGGGCGTGTCGAGGGCGATGAAGCGGCCGTCGCGCAGAACCGCGACGCGGTCGCAGAGACGCTGCGCCTCCTGCATGTCGTGCGTGCAGAGCACGATCGAGGCCCGGTAGTCCCGCCGGATGTCCTCCACGAACGCCTGCACGTCGCGGCGGGAGCGCGGGTCGAGACCGGTCGTCGGCTCGTCGAGCAGAAGCAGGGTGGGCGAGGTGAGCAGCGCGCGGGCGATGGCGACCTTCTGCTGCTGGCCGCGCGACATCTCCTCGAGCGGCGCCCTGTATTTGGCCCGTGGCAATCCCAGGCGGTCCAGGATCTCCTGGGCGTGCCTGCGCGCCGTCTGGCGGTCGAGTCCGTAGAGGCCGGCGGCGTAGTCGAGGTTCTCCTGCGCCGAGAGCTTCTTGAAGAAGGACGCCTCGACCGAGACGCGGTGGATCAGTCGTCGCACCTCCTGGGGCGCCGTGACGACGTCGCGGCCGAAGACGCGCATCTGGCCGCTGTCCGGCAGCAGCAAGGTGCACATCAGGCGGATCAGCGTGCTCTTGCCGGATCCGTTCGGTCCGAGGATGCCGAAACACTCGCCTTCGGGCATCGCGAAACTGATGCCCTGGAGCGCCGCGACTTTCTCGCGCTTGCGGCGAAACGGCGAATCGCCTTCGGGACGAAACGACTTGGCAACGTCGACGCACTCGATGGCCAGCATGACAATCCTCCTTCGGTGCCGGAGGGACACAAAAAGGGCCCGGTCGGTCATCGCCTGACCGACCGGGCCGCACGCGGAAAGCTCAGCGCGGCGTTAGGCCATACCAGGCGAAGGACAGCAAGAGACCGGCTCCAGCGGCGATCTTGGGCGTCCGACGCATGGCATTCCCTCCTTCGGTGCACGTGAACTGGAGTGTAGCACCTGCTGGCTCGGTTGCCAAGAGCAATCCTCAAATCCCCGCGCGCTGTCCCTCACGCTCGTCTCATAGTCGTCCCTTACGCTTGTGCTCAATCCTGAGTGTCCAGGGAGGAATGAGACGTTGTCCGTCCGCGCCGCGCACCTGGGCGCCCTTGCCCTAGTTCTCGCCTCGGGTACGGTCCTGCTGCTCCATGGCGCCTCCACCAAGACCGTGCCCGGAGTGGCGCTTCCCGCAGCGACAGCGCCCAAAACGCAGACGGCCGCCGCGCCGAAGCCGGCTGGTCAGGCCAAGACCAAGGCGCCGGCAGGTTCCGCCGCGAAGCCGACCCACGGACCTCTCCTCAGTACGACGCAGATCGCGCCCTTCACCTACCAGATCTATCCGACCCAGGCGGCTCAGCTCAGCCAGGCGGAAGCCGGCTTCCAGATCGCGATCCACCAGGTCTCGCCAAGCGAGCGCAAGGTCGTGATCTCGAACCAGCTCGGCGGTGGCACCGCCCTGCAGCAGAACTTCCTCGCGAGCGACCACGCGTACTGGATCGAGACGAGCTACGGCGACGATGCGCCCGGCCAGGACGCGAACCTTGGTGACGACGGCTTCGTCCTGACCGATGCCCATGGCTACATCACCCAGAAGTGAGGTGGATGTGACGATGCGAGACTCTCTGGCCCCCTGGCGCGCGCTGCTCGCCCGCGTGGCCCTGGCGGGCGTCCTCCTGTACTTCGGCGTCGGGGAGCTCTGGAACCCCGCGCAGTGGACCGGCTACATCCCCGCGCCACTCCATTTCCTGCCCGCGATCCCGCTGCTCCTGGCCCATGGCTACGTGCTGTTCGCGGTAGGCGGCATGCTTCTGCTCGGCGCCTGGACCCGCCCGATGACGTGGCTCAGCGTCGCCATGCTCGCCTCGATCGTGCTCGGGTTGATGGTCAACGGCGGCGGCACATCCCTCTACGTCCGCGATCTCGGCCTGACGGCTCTAGCCGTCACGCTGGCGCTCGAGCCCGAGACCGGTTTCGGTCTCGACTCTCTCATGGCGCGGCCGAAGCCGAAGCCTGCCGTCCGGCAGGCGGGGCTGCGGGCCAGCCGCTAAGGCCGCCAGACCGATCCCTTCGCGAAGCTGTACGCGGTGTAGGTGCCGACGCTGAAGGCGATGCGCGCCGTGCCGGGGCGCTGCCACACCGCCTGCGCGACGGGCTTCTCGAAACTTGCCTCGGCCACGTACCCGAAGAGATGCACGCCCGGACCAGGAGCGGCGCCCGTCTCCGCCAGCGAGTCCACCTGGGCGTGCGCCGTGGTCCCGCCGGGCAGGGTGAGGTCCACCGTCTGCAGGTCCAGCGGCGGGATGCGTTGCCCGCGGCCGCGGCTGGTCGTGGCGATCCAGAGCGCGTAGGGGGTGGCGGCGGTGAGCCGGACGCCGCCGTAGGCGGTCCGTCCCAACGGCACGCCGCCCTTGGCGGCAGCGGGTCCCGGCAAGCCCCTGGGCGGCCAGGGGAGCGTCCGGTTGATCGCGAAGGTGTTTTCTACTTGCAGATCCTTGAGCGGCAAGGAGGCCTGCCGCGCCTTGAGAGCCGCCGCGGTCGGCGATCCGAGCGCCATGAGGAATGGGCGCCAGCCTGCCTGGAGCGGCAGGCTCCAGGTCGCCGTCGTCCCGCAGCCAGGGCTGGCCACGAACGCCGGGCAACCGCCGAGGTCGAGCTGGGGCATGGGGCCCGCGCTGCGGAACGCGCCGCGCACGAGGGTGCCCGCGCTCGACATCTGGAGCGAGTCCAGGCGGACCTCATGCCCGTCCGCGCTGAACGTCGCTGGACGGTGCAGCGAGACTTGGCCGTGCGGCAGGTAGGCGGACGCTGGG
>JAJZIE010000205.1 GCA_021810725.1 Bacillota bacterium
CTGAAACAGAGGTCTGCCTATCGGGTTTCCGCGGCATGGCTTGGTTTTGGCCGCTTTGCAAGCAGGCTCGCTCCGCGTCAGCGCAGTCCGAAGAGCAGGGCGAGCGCTCCCGTGAGGACGCCGAAGACGGCCACGATCAGGGCGACGACCACGAGGTTCCTCTTCGGCATCGCCTTCCCGACCATCCAGAGGGACGGCAGGCTTACGGCCGGAAGCGTGATCATCAGCGCACCGCCGCCCGCCGAGCCAAGGCCGTAGCCGAAGAGCGTCTGCAGGATCGGCACCTCGCCGGCGGTGGGGATGACGAACAGTGTGCCGGCCAGGGCAAGCCCCAGGAACAGGAGGAGGCTCTGCCCGAGCGCGGGCGTCATCATGGGGAAAAGGGCCGAGCGCAGGGCTCCCAGCACGAACACAATGACGATGTACTCGGGCACGAGCCCGATGACGAGTCGCCAGAGCGCCCTGAGCCAGGCGATGAAGCTGGGCTGCGCCGGTTCCGCCGAGGCGGCCAGGGCCGCCTCCGCCGCACCCCGCACCCCGTCCTGCGGAACGTAGCGGTTACCGTACCAGGCGACCGCGGCAACGAGCAAGGCGCCGACGACGATCCGCAGGAGCGCCCAGCCCCAGCCGAGCACGAATCCGAGAAAGACGATCGTTGCGGGATTGAGCACCGGGTTGCCGAGCCAGTAGGCGAGGACCGCTCCTGGCGACACCTTGGAGCGCGCGAGCCCCACTGCCAGCGGGGCGGAGCAGCATGTGCACATCATCGAAGGGACGGCGGCGAGGCCGGCGACGGCGGAGCTCTTGGCCCCCGTCCGTCCGAGCACCCGCAGGAGCCAATCCCTTGGCAGCAAGGTCTGCACGCCGGCCCCCAGAAGCAGACCGACGATGAGCGCGACCCAGATCGCCTTGCCGTAGGCGATGGCGTAGCTGAGAGCCGCGTTCCAGGAGAACGGCGGCGCGGAAGCCGCCGTGCCCGTCACGATGGAGGGCCCGAGCGTGTGCGTCGCCGCGGCGTGAAAGGCCTTGAGGTAGTAAGGCTGCCACTTCGCGACGTAGAGGCCCGCGAGCGCCATGAGCGTGAAGACCAAAACCCCGATCGCCCAGCCACGGCGGCCGGACGCGGGCTCGGTGTGTACCATCGGTCTGAGCACCTCCCTAGGGTCACGCAGTACAGTGCGGGAAGCGTAGGCTGGACGCAAGTTGCCATGCGAGTTCCGCATGGAAGTCCCGCGCAAGTCCCTCCCGGCGCTCGCGAACCGACGGCGGCCATGATGGCATTCCCACGGGTCGGCCTGCACGTGTTATAATGAGCGAGCGCTCACTTTCCTAGGGAAGGGGCCGTCGTGTTGCCCAAGGTCACCGCTGAACACAAGGAGAACCGAAGGCAAGCGATCCTTGACGCCGCGCAGGCCGTGTTCGTCGAGAAGGGCTACCAGCTCGCGACCATCGACGAGATCGCCGCCCGCGGCGGCCTCAGCGTCGGGGCGCTCTATCGCTATTTCCCGACGAAGAGCGACATGATGCTGACGCTGCTCGAGGAACGGTTGGGGCGCACCCCCGAGCTCTTCCGCCGCCTGACGATGCACGCGGAGGGCGCATGGCAGCGCCTGAGCCTCTGCGTGGACCTCTTTGTCCTGGCCCTGCGCGTCCGCCACCCCGGCACGGGCCGGCTGCTGCTGGTGGCCTGGGGCGAGGCCCTGCAGGATCGGACGGCGCGTCTTGGCCTGCAGCGGCGATTCTCCGATCTGCTCGGCTACATGAAGAGCGTGGTCGAGGAAGGGATCGCGAGCGGCGAGTTTCGCCCGGACGCCGATCCCTCCGCCCTCGCGGCGCTTCTCGTCTCCCTGGCCGATGGCGTGACCCTGTCGTGGTCCATCGCCACCCCTGGGGTCGACGTCCGCCGGATGCGGGGGACGGTCCTCGGCATGCTCCGCGCGTACCTGGTTCAGTCGCGTTCGGGGGAGGAGTAGGACCGATGCAGCGCCGTGTGGTCATCACAGGGATCGGACTCGTCACACCTCTTGGCAACTCGAAGGACGCAAACTGGCAAGCCATCCTGGCTGGCCGGTCCGGCGTCGGCCCGGTCACCCGCTTCGACGCATCGCGCCTGCCCTGCCGGATCGCCGGCGAGGTCAAGGACTTCGACCCGACCTCCGTTCTGGAGCCTAAAGAGGTCCGCCGCTACGACCGCTTCATCCACCTGGCCATGCGGTCCACCGCCGAGGCCATCGCCGACGCCGGCCTCAAGTTCTCGGGCGACCTCTGCGAGCGCACGGGCGTGATCTTCGGCAGCGCCATGGGTGGACTCACGACCATCCTGGACACGGATGCGGTGCTGCGGGAGAAGGGTCCCGCGAGGGTGACTCCGTTCCTGTCCCCCGGCTGCGCGATCAACATGGCCGCCGGTATCATCTCGATCAGGTGGGGACTTCGGGGTCCCAACTACGCCACGGCGTCGGCCTGTTCGACGTCGGGCCATGCCCTCGCCGACAGCCTCCATGCCATCCAGCGGGGCGACGCCGATGTCGTCGTGAGCGGAGGCAGCGAGGCGGTGCTGACCGAGCTCACGATGGCCTCCTTCGCGTCGGCCAAGGCGCTCTCCACCCGCAATGATCAACCCTGGGCGGCATCGCGCCCCTTCGACCGCGGCCGCGACGGCTTTGTCCTCGCCGAAGGCAGCGCGACGTTGATCGTGGAGGAGCTTGAGCACGCCCGGAGACGCGGGGCCCGGATCTACGCCGAACTGGCCGGGGCCGGCATGACGGGGGACGCCTACCACATCACCGCCACGGACCCCGAGGGGGCCGGCGCGGCCAGAGCCATGCGCAGAGCGCTCGAAACGGCCGAAATCCCGCGGGACGAGGTGTCCTACATCAACGCGCACGCCACGTCCACCGACATCGGCGATGTCAGCGAGACGAACGCGGTCAAGTCCGTGTTCGGCCAAGCTGCCTACAATCTCGCCGTCAGCTCGACCAAGTCGATGACGGGACACCTCCTCGGCGCGGCTGGCGGCGCGGAAGCCGCCTTCACCGCTCTCGCGCTATTCCATCAGGTCTTGCCGCCGACCATCAATCAGGAAGAGCGCGATCCCGTATGCGATCTCGACTACGTAGCGAACGAGGCCAGGGACGCTAGGATCACGGCCGCGCTGTCCAACAGCTTCGGCTTCGGCGGAGCCAACATCGCCCTCGCGTTGAGGCGCTTCGTATAACCGTTCGTCCGGATCCTGACTCGGGGCACACGCGTCGTCTTTTGCGACGACACGTGTGCCCTTGTTTCTTTGCAGGGACCTCGGGCGGCCTTCCCATGGGGCATCGCGGATTGCGTCGACGCGAAGGGCGGGTGGACGCTTGTCCGGCTCCGGACCGTCCGGAAGGTTCCTTGACACACCAGAGCGACGGCTGTACGGTCGAGTCGCGGATGGCATATCCATCCAGGAGACTTGCCCTCTGACGCGCTACGGGCGACCAAGGGTCGCCCAAGGAGGTGGAGCAGCGTGAGAAGGCCGGGCCGGTCGCTCTCCTTGGCCGTCGCTTTGGCCGCGGTTCTCGTGGGCAGCTGGTCGTGCTCAGGGGTGTCCCCGCTGGCCCGCGCGTCCGCGCGGCCAGCGACCGATTACCTCCCCGCGGGCTCTCAGCCGGCAACGTTCGCGAGCTTCCCCGAGATCGCAGTCCATGCCGTTCCATCGGTTCCACCCTATCGTGTGGCGGCGGATCTGAAGAACGTCACCAACGCCTCGCTCTTTCACCTGTCCCCGCAGGCCATGGCCCTCCTGGAGAAGAACGGCTTTGTCGTCATACCCGGCGGAGACCCGGAATATTTCCAGACCTACGAGATGAACGAGTACGCCCAGATTCCCAGTTTCGTGACGACCGACGCCATGTTGCACAACTACCACCTCTATTTCGACCACCTCCTGCGCATGGTCGAGGAGAAGAAGCTGGTTCCGGACCTGCGCCGACTCACGCAGACGATGCTCGCGAGCTCGATCGCCCAGTACGGCTCCCTCAAGGGGACCGTCTGGGACAGCGCCGCCAGGCGCAACGTGGCCTACTTCGCGGTGGCGTCCACTCTCCTCGGCTCCAAGGCGCCCGTCCCCGCCGCCGTGGCGGCAGAGGTCTCCCAGGAACTCAGTCTCATCAAGGCGCACGCCGCGGTCGCCCCGTCTCCCGTGATGGGCATCGGCCAGACCCAGGCCGTACGCGAGAGCCTCAAGGAAGACTACACCCAGTTCATCCCCAGGGGGCATTACACCAGCAGCGCCGCTCTGCAGGAGTATTTCAGGGCCATGATGTGGTACGGGACCCTGGACTTCCGGCTGAACGACCAGGGCGAGACGCGCTCGGCCGTCCTGATGACGCTCGCGGCGGCGCGCGACGACAAGAGCCGGGACTGGGCCGCGGTCTACGGTACGAGCAGCCTCTTCGCCGGCTGGAGCGACGACCTGACGCCCGGACAGTACATGACGCTGCTCCAAAAGATCTACGGGAACCAGGTCGCCCTGGGAGACCTTGTGGAGCGCCCGCTGAAGTTCGCGGCCTTCATCCGTGCGGCCCGAAGCTTGCCGGGTCCGCGCATCGCCTCGGTTCAGGTCCTGAACGCCAGCAGTCCGGCGACTCGGAGCCAGGCGATCAAGGGCTTTATGTTCATGGGCCAGCGGTTCACGCTCGACGCGGACATCATGCAGAACCTCATCTACCCGGACGTCGGCGCGAACGCGCAAGGGCAGGCGCGCATGCTGCCGAAGGGCCTGGACATCCCGGCGGCCATGGGTTCCGGCGAGGCCTACGCCATCCTGGGGAAGGCCGGGGACACGGCGTTCCAGAACTATCCCGCAAACATGACGAAGCTG
>JAJZIE010000206.1 GCA_021810725.1 Bacillota bacterium
ATCGGGGCGGTGCCGCCGCTCGAGCGGATGCGTGGCGTCGCGGTGGCAAAGGGGCTGCTGAGTCATGAACGGACCTACGACCGCGTACTCTCCCTGGCGCAGGAACTCTTCGGCCAGAGCTATCCTGGGCCCGACGCCCCCGGGATGACCCTGCCCCGCGTCGTCGTCACCTTGGTGAACGAAGCCGCGTTCGCCCTGGGCGAGGGCGTGGCGCAAGCCCCGGACATCGATCGCGCCATGCTGCTCGGCGTCAACTATCCGGAAGGACCCCTCGCCTGGGGCGACCGCATCGGCCTGGACGAGGTGCTGGGTGGCCTCCTGGCGCTCTACGACCACTACGGCGAGAATCGGTACCGGCCTGCACCGGCGCTCCGGCGCCTCGTGCAGGCGGGGTTCACCGGGCGCTGGCAGGGCAGGGGCTTCTACACCTACGCGGGATCGGGTATGCACGGCTGACCGGACGGACGGCGCGGCCAATGGGCGCCGCGAGCCGCGGATCAGGGATGGAGGTGGATCGATACAGCGGTTGGGTTCTGCTTCTAGGGGGAGACGCCGTTGCAATTCGGTGTCTGAAACGATGAAGGAGGCCCTTGCATGGACATCTTCCGGGCGATGGCCGAGAACGGCCATGAACAGCTCATCTTCAACTACGACAGGTCGTCGGGACTGCGCATGATCATTGCGCTGCACGACACGACGCTCGGCCCCGGGCTCGGCGGCATGCGCAACTGGCGCTACAAGAGCGAGGACGAGGCCATCGCCGACGCGCTCCGGCTGTCGCGCGGCATGACATACAAGAATGCCTTTGCCGGCATCGACTTCGGCGGTTCCAAGTGCGTGATCTTCAATGATCCGGACGACAAGAGCGACATCCTGCTCCGTGCCGCTGGCCGCTTCGTCGAGATGATGGGCGGGCGCATCTACACCGGCGAGGATGTCGGCCTGACCCCGGACGACGTCGAGGTGATGGCGCAGTCGACGCGCTACCTCGTCGGGCGCCCGCACAAGAGCGGCGACCCCTCCAAGGCGGCCGCGCTGGGGACCTACGCCTCGATACGCGCAAGTCTGCAGCACGTCTTCGGCGATGCGAGTCCCAAGGGCCGCCGCATCGCCATCCAGGGCGCCGGCAACGTCGGTTCCGACCTCGCGCGGCGGCTCGCGGCCGACGGCGCCGAGCTCTTTGTCTCGGACGTCCGGGCGGAGCGCGCCGAAGCCGTGGCCGAGTCCACCGGCGCGCAGGTGCTGGACCCCGATGCGATCTACGACGTGCAGTGCGACGTCTTCTCGCCTTGCGCCCTTGGGCTCTCGGTCAGCGGGGAGACGATCGACCGCTTCAGGACGCGCATCATCTGCGGATCCGCGAACAACCAACTCGCGGTCCCGGAGATGGCGGAAGAGCTCAGGCGCCGCGGCATCCTCTACGCGCCGGACTTCATCGTGAACGGCGGCGGTATTGTCAACATCGCGGACGAGTTCGAGGACGGCGGCTACAACCGCGAGCGTGCCTTCGCGCGCGTCGAGCGCATAGGTGAGCGCCTGCGGCAGGTGTACCTGCGCGCGGAGGCCGACGGTATCACGACAGAGTCGGCGGCGGAGCGCATCGCGGAGGACCGTATCGCCGCGCTTGCCCAGCAGCAGCGCCATTTTGTACCGAGGCGCGTCTGAACCGAGGTTGCGAGAGAGCGCTCCGCAACAAGCATGGAAACAAGAGCGATCCACAGCCCAAGGGCCGTGGATCGCTCCCTATATACGAAATGATGGCGCGACGGGACAGTCTCGATCAGTTCTGGGGCTCGTCGCCGCCGTGTTCGGCCTCGAAACGCGCGATGAACGCGGCTGCCTCCGAGCGGCGTGCCAGGCCGAGCTTTTGCAGGATGTTCGAAACGTAGTGCTTGACGGTCTTGTCGCTCAGGTAGACTTCCTTCGCGATCTCCTTGTTCGTCTTGCCGTCGGCGATCAGGTGGAGAATGCGGCGCTCCTGAGGTGTCAGCGACGAGATGGGGTCGTCGGGACGTGTCGTCGTCTGGCCGCGCAGGCGCTCCAGCACCCGGCCCGCCACCAGTGGGTCGAAGAGCGAGCCGCCGCGTGCGACGGTCGTGACCGCCTCGACGACGACGCGGCCGCGGGTCTGCTTCAGGATATAGCCCGAGGCTCCGGCCATGATGGACGCGAACAGGGCCTCGTCGTCGGAGTACGACGTCAACATGATGACCCGCGTGTCGGGCAGCTCGGAGCGGATCTCGCGGCAGGCCTCGACGCCGCTGCCGTCACCGAGGCGCACGTCCATGACGACGACGTCCGGCTGCTCCTGGCGCACGACGTCCAGGGCCTCCGCGACGCTGCCGGCCTGACCGACCACCTTGACCTCGGGGTGACTTTCAAACAGGGAGCTAAGCCCCATGCGGACAACTTCGTGATCGTCCACGATCACCAGTCGGATCTCTTGAGCCATCTACTCCGCGTCCTCCTCTATGAGGGAATTCTCCTCCGGCTTGAATCGCACCTGCACCGTCGTTCCCTTGCCGCGCGCCGAGAGGATCTGCAGATCGCCGTGCTGCTGGCGCGCCCGGATGCGCATATTGCGCAGTCCGTGGTGGGTCTCGTCGAACTCCTGATCGGCATCGAAGCCTTCGCCGTCGTCACGGAACTGGATCAGGATGCTTCCACCCGGTTCGCTGCCGACGGTGACCAGGATCTTGTGCGGGTGGGCGTGCCGGGCGGCGTTGGAGAATACCTCGCGTGCGATGTGCCAGAGTGCAGCCGTCTGATCTCGGGACAATCGCTGCCAGGCGTCCGTTTGCATGTCGACGCGGGTGATCGGCTGCACGCCGATCTGCGTCGCGATCTGCATCAGGGCTTCCGGCAGCGCCAGACCGGGGGTCTCGGATCTCAGATCGAAGATGTAGTGCCGGATGTTGTCGATCGTTTGGTTGAGTTGATCGGCTACCCGGTCGAGCCGGTCTCGCGCCGTTGCGTTCGACGGCTGCTCGCCGAGCATCGCGATCACGGACTCCAGCATCAGGCCGATGGCGTACAGCTGCTGGATGGTGCCGTCGTGCAGGTCCATCCCGATCCGCTGGCGCTCCTCGACGACCGCCAGGCGCTGCACTTGCTGGTAAAGGCGGGCGTTCGTCAGCGCAACGGCTGCATGCGCGGCGAACAGTTCCGCCATCTCCCGATCGGCCTCGTCAAATGCCAGTCCGGATTCCTTGTCGGCAATGTACAGGTGGCCGATGGCCTTGCCCTGGTAGGTAACCGGCACTGAGAGGAAGTTTCCGTCCTTGCGGTCGAGCGGCAGTGTCGCCGGACCGTGGCTCTGGTCCTGTCTGCTGTAGATGAAGCGCTGGGTCTCGCCGTCTTCGCCGAAGACGCCGAGCGCCGCATAACGCGCCTGGATGATCTGCCGCGACAGGTCCACGACCCTCTGCAGCAGGCGATCCAGAGCGAGGTCCGAAGCCAGGGCGAGACCGGCTTCTTGTACGGCCTGCAGGCGATCGCGCCCTGCCGTGGCGTCTGCGTACAGCTGCGCCAGGTCACGCTGAAGGCGGTCGAACACACCTACCACAAACGTCGAGAAGATCAGCGCAAGCACGACGAGGATCGCTGTTTCAACGATCCACCCCGACTGCCCGGGTAGCAAGCGGTCGATGACCAGATGGCGGAACAGGCCCAGAAGGATCAGGCCCACCACCGGAACGACCGTGGCCAGCCAGCGCACGCGCCGCAGGATGGACACCTCCCTCAGTGCAGCATACAGCAGAGTGGGCCTTTGTGCATGGTCCACGTGTCGAACGATGAGATCGAACCGTCGGCAGGAACGGCGAAAGCGCTGCCGAATACGCTTGTGCTACTAGATATTGTTCGCAGTGCGGCCTGATGACACAAGATATTGTGGCTTGGCAGCAGTGCAGGCAAAGCAGCCGGGCAGGGCCTGGGGGCGCGTCCTGCCGATTATGGTCGAGGAGGCGACGAGTTGCGGACCGAGAAGAACCTGGGTCGCCAGGGACTCAGCATCCAGCGCGTCTACACCCGCAGGGGTGAGGATCCCTACGCGTCGATCGCGTGGGCCCGCCGGACCTCGCGCATTACGGACCCGAACGGCAAGGTGATCTTCGAGCTGAAGGATGCCGAGATTCCGGCCGAGTGGTCCCAGGTCGCCGTGGACATCATGGTTTCGAAATACTTCCGCAAGGCCGGAGTGCCGCAGGTCGACGCGAGCGGCCAGCCGCTCATGGGGGAGGACGGCCAGCCGGTCCTGGGCGGGGAGACCAGCGCGCGCCAGGTGGTGCACCGCCTGGCCGGGACCTGGCGCCACCACGCCGAGCGCCATGGCTACTTCGCCACGCCGGACGACGCGCAGGCGTTCTATGACGAACTTGTCTACATGCTTTTGCATCAGATCGCCGCGCCGAACTCGCCACAATGGTTTAACACGGGTCTCAACTGGGCGTACGGCATCACCGGCCCCGCGCAGGGCCACTACTACGTCGACCCGGACGACGGCGTGCTCAAGGAGTCCGAGGACGCCTACTCGCGCCCGCAGACCTCGGCCTGCTTCATCCAGTCGGTGGATGACGACCTCGTGGGGCAGCGCGGCATCATGGACCTCTGGCTGCGCGAGAGCCGCATCTTCAAGTACGGCTCGGGCACGGGCACCAACTTCTCGAACATCCGCGGCGAGGGCGAGACGCTCTCTGGCGGTGGGACATCCTCGGGTCTCATGTCGTTCCTGCGCATCGGTGACCGCGCCGCCGGAGCGATCAAGTCCGGCGGCACGACCCGTCGGGCCGCGAAGATGGTCGTCGTCAACGTCGACCACCCGGACATCGAGCAGTTCTTCGACTGGAAGGT
>JAJZIE010000207.1 GCA_021810725.1 Bacillota bacterium
GCCGCCGATGGTCTGGAAGTAGACGAACCCCTTCTCGTCGATGCGCGCCACCATCATGCCGATCTCGTCCAGGTGACCCGCGAGCATGATCTTCGGTCCGGACTCGTCTCCGGCCTTGCGTACGATGAGCGATCCGAGCCGGTCCTGGGAAATCTCGCCGCAGCCTTCGAGCCAGCGCCGCATCACGACCCGCACCGGCTCCTCGTAGCCCGAGGGACCGTGTGCCTCGCAGAGTTCGGTTACAAGCCGCATCTCGTCATCCAAATGAGGTGGCCTCCTTGTCTCCGGAACCGATGTCTCCATGCTACCCATCCAAGGCTTTGGCGGCAAATCCTAGTCGCCTGGCCGCACGACGACGCTGCCCTCGCCAAGGAACCCTAGCGCCGTGGTCAAACCTTCCGGGGACGCCACGGAGATGCCCGTCGGGCGCGCCCGCGTCGCCCCGGGAGCGAAGCGGTAGACGGGGCATGGGCCAGGATGGAGCTCGAGTTCCCGCCTCGCCTTCAGCCAGGCGTCCTCGTCCGCGATGCGCAGGAAGAGTGCCGGGGGGCGCCTCAGCGCTTCGATCTCCTGCGCCACGAGACGCGCCCCCGCCTCATCCGCCTCGACGCGGCCGCGCAGGAGCATCGGCTCGAGGCTCTCCGCCGCCTGCTCGACCGCCGGCAGGAGTTTCGGAAACACGACCGCCTCGCAGCCGCCTGTCCCGTCCATGATGCGGGCGAAGCCCATGCGGTCGCCGCGCCGGGTGGTCACGACCCGCACCGATTCCACGACGGCCGCCACCGTGGCCTCTCCGCCCCGCGCGATGGCCTCGCTCAGCTCGATCGCCCCGCGCTCGCGCGCAAGCGCCCGGTGCTGCTCGAGCGGATGGCCGGTCACATAGCAGCCGAGCGACTCCCGCTCGCGCCTCAGGCGCTCGGCGGGGGGCCAGTCCGGCAGGTCCGGCAGCATCGGCCTCGGCGCGTCCGCCGCTCCGAAGAGGTCGAGCTGGTCCGCGGGCCCCTTTTTGTCCATGCGCAGGGCGTCGTCGATCGCGGCGAAGAGGGCCGCGCGACTCTGGGAGAAGCCGTCGCAGGCCCCCGCCTGGACGAGGGCCTCGAGCGTGCGGCGGTTGAGCCTGCCGGCGAGACGGGACGTGAAGTCGAAGAAGTCGCGGTAGGGCCCCGCGGCACGCGCCTCGACGATCTCCTGCGCGGTCGTCGTGCCGAGGCCCTTGATGGCGCTCAGACCGAAGCGGATCGCCTGGCCCTCGACGGAGAAATCGGACTCGGCGTGGCGCACG
The DNA here is from genome assembly GCA_021810725.1 of Bacillota bacterium. Taxonomy (GTDB): domain Bacteria; phylum Bacillota; class Sulfobacillia; order JAJZYS01; family JAJYTV01; genus JAJZQO01. The sequence continues at coordinate 1,283 of JAJZIE010000207.1, forward strand.
TCGGGACCGAGGACGGGGATGCCGCGGCGCCGGACGTCTTCGAGATACTCGGCCACCTTGTCCGAGTTGTCCGCCACGGAGCTCAGCAGCGCCGCGGCGTACGCCACGGGGTGGTGCGCCTTGAGGTAGGCCGTCTCGTAGGCGAGGACGCCGTACGCCGCCCCGTGCGCCTTGTTGAAGCCGTAGTTCGCGAAGCGGAGGATGAGGTCGAAGAGTTCCTGGCCGAGTTCTTGCGTGTAGCCCTTGCGCACGCAGCCCGCGACGAAGCGGTCCTGTTCGGCCTCGAGGATCTCCCTCTTCTTCTTGCCCATCGCGCGGCGCATCAGATCGGCCTCGCCGAGCGTGTATCCCGCCATCACGGCCGCCACCTGCATCACCTGCTCCTGGTAGACGATCACCCCGTAGGTGTCGCGCAGGATCGGCTCGAGGTCCGGGTGCAGGTAGTTCGGCCTGCCGGCGTGCTTCGACTGGACGAAGAGCGGGATGTTCTCCATCGGTCCGGGCCGGTACAGGCTGACCGCCGCGATGATGTCCTCGACGTGGGAGGGGCGCAGGTCGCGCAGCATGTCCTGCATGCCGCTCGATTCGAGCTGGAACACGCCCCAGGTGTCGGCGGCTTGCAGCATGCGGAACGTCTTCGGATCGTCGTCGGGCAGTTGCGCCAGCGGTGGCGGCGCATCGCCCTGGCCCGCGGCGAGACGCCTCGCCTGCTCGACCACGGTCAGGGTGCGCAGGCCGAGGAAGTCCATCTTCAGGAGGCCCAGGTGCTCGAGCGTCGTCATGGGGAACTGCGTCACGATGCTGCCGTCCGGCATCTTCTGCAGCGGCACGAGCTCCGAGACGGGCTGCGGCGCGATCACCACGCCCGCCGCGTGCACCGAGGCGTGGCGGGGCAGTCCTTCGAGCTGCCGGGCGAAGTCGAGGAGACCGCGCGCCCGCTCGTCGCTGCGGTAGACCTCCCCCAGGTCGGATCCCTCGAGCGCGCGGTCGAGGGTGATGCCGATCTCCGTCGGCACGAGCTTCGCCAGGCGGTCCACATCGGCGTACGGCCACTGCAGCACCCTGCCGACATCGCGGATCGCGGCGCGGGCCGCCATCGTGCCGAACGTGATGATCTGCGCCACGTGGTCCTGGCCGTAGCGGCGCTGGACGTACTCGATCACCTCGTGGCGGCGGTGGTAGTCGAAGTCGATGTCCATGTCGGGCATCGTCACGCGCTCGGGGTTCAGGAACCGCTCAAAGAGAAGATGGTAGCGCAGCGGGTCGACGTCGGTGATGCCGAGCACGTAGGCCACGAGGGAGCCCGCGGCCGAGCCGCGGCCGGGTCCGACGGCGATGCCGGCGCCGCGGGCGAAGTCGACGAAGTCCGCGACGATCAGGAAGTAGCTCTGGTAGCCCATGCGCGCGATCACGTCGAGCTCGTAGGCCATGCGCTCGCGCACCTCGGCCGACGGATTCGGGTAGCGCCGCGGCATGCGTTCCTCGCAAAGGCGCCTCAGATAGTGATCCGGGTCCTCCCCGCCCGGCACCTCGTAGCGCGGCAGGAGGATCTTGCCCTCGCCGAGCTTCACGTCGCAGGCGTCGCGCACCCAGAGCGTGTTGCTGAGGGCTTCCGGCAGCTCATGGAAGAGGGCCGCCATCTCGGCCGGGGACTTCACGTAGAACTCGTCGTTCGGATAGCGCAGCCGCCCGGGATCGTCCAGCGTCTTGCCCGTCTGGATGGCGAGAAGGACGTCGTGCGCCTGGGCGTCCTCGCGCCTCAGGTAGTGGGCGTCCTGCGTCGCCACGACCCTGAGGCCGAACTCCTTGGCGAGCGCCAGGAGCTGCCGCACCACAGGCCGCTGCTCGGGCATGTCGTGGTCCCAGACCTCCACGATGTAGCGCTCGCGGCCGAAGATGTCGATGTAGTCCGCGATCGCCCTGCGCGCCTCGTCCACCCGCCCGAGCCGCAGGAGGCTCGGCACCTCGCCCTGCAGGCAGCCGGTGGAGCCGATCAGGCCTTCATGCAGTTGCCGCAGCACTTCCTTGTCGATGCGCGGGCGACGGTAGAAGCCCTCGAGCGACGCGATGCTCATCAGGCGGACGAGGTTGTGCCAGCCGACGTCGTTCATGGCGAGCAGCAGCATGTGGTAGCTGCTGCGCTCGCCTGCCCCGCCGCCCTGGTCGAAGCGGCTGCCCGGGGCCATGTAGGCCTCGACGCCAAGGATCGGCCGCACCTCCTGCTGGCGGCAGGCCGCGTCGAAGTCGATCAGGCCGTAGAGCACCCCGTGGTCCGTCAGGGCGCAGGCGTCCATGCCGAGTTCGCGGATGCGCCCGGGGATCTCCGCAACGCGGCTCATGCCGTCGAGGAGGCTCATCTCGGAGTGGAGGTGCAGGTGGACGAATTCCGCCGCCATCAGAGCGTCGCGCCCGCCTGCGCCAGGTGGGCGCCGATGACCGCGGCGGCCTGTTCGAGGAGATCCCGCTCGGCCTGGCCGAACCGCCGCACTTCGGGGGCATCGCAGTCGAGGACGCCCACGAGGCGCCCGCCCACCTTGAGCGGCACGACCACTTCCGAGCGCGACGCGGGATCGCAGGCGATGTGGCCGGGGAACTCGGCCACGTCGTCCACCACGAGCGCCTCGTCGCGCGCGAAGGCGGTGCCGCAGACGCCCCGACCAATGGCGATGCGCGTGCAGGCCGGCTTGCCCTGGAACGGTCCCAGCACCAGTTCGCCGCCCCGCAGCAGATAGAAGCCGAGCCAGTTGATCTCCTCGAGGTGCAGGAAGAGGAGCGCGGACGCGTTCGCGAGCGTCGCGACGCTGTCCCTCTCGCCTTCCAGGAGGCCGGAAAGTTCCTGCAGGATATCTTCGGGCGTCAGGGGGCCCGTCTTTTCGTGGTACATGCGGTCCAAGCCTCCAGGGAGCGTGGTCTTTCGGACGAGCCTTCGCGCAGCCCGCCTGGATCCCCTGCCTGCGCACATGGTGGCAGAGCGGCCCAGGATCGACTTGACGCGCCGGGGCGGCGCCTGCATAATGGCGTCAATCTCGTGCAAGGGGAGGCAGGCCGCGCAAGCCCGGACAATTCAATATGTCACCTGTTATCGCGAGAGGTGGAGGGACTGGCCCTATGAAACCCGGCAACCGGGCGCGCGGCGCCGTCGGTGCCAATTCCTGCAATCCGGGCAGCCGGATTGAGAGATAAGAGGGTCCGCGAACAGCATGCGCCCTCGGGCGCGTTTTTTGTTCCGCTGGCAGCGAAAGGAGACGGACCGTTGACGAAGAGATTCTCGACCCTGGCGATCCACGCCGGGCAGAAGCCCGATCCGGCTACCGGTGCCCTTGCCGTGCCCATCTACCGCACCACGGCGTACGCCTTCCAGGACGCGGCGCACGCGGCGCGGCTCTTCGCCCTCGAGGAGCCCGGCAACATCTACACCCGCATCATGAACCCGACAACGGCCGTGTTCGAGGAGCGCATCGCGGCCCTCGAGGGCGGCGTCGGCGCACTCGCGACGTCGTCCGGCCAGGCGGCGATCACGCTGGCTCTTCTGAACCTCGCCGAGGTGGGC
>JAJZIE010000208.1 GCA_021810725.1 Bacillota bacterium
GGCAGGAGGTGCGTCACGAGGTCGGTCGGGATCGCGATGCCCTTGAGCGTGGCCAGCGCCGCGCCCAGGATCTCGAGCCAGAACGCCGAGATCAGGAGCGACCAGAAGGCGTTTCCGAACACGGCCCGCACCGATGTCTTCTCGGGCAGGTAGCGCGTGTAGTCGGAGGCGAAGGCCATCCAGCCAAGGCAGTAGGAGAACGTGATGGCCAAGGTGAGCATGAACGCGCCGGTGGGACCGCCGACGTAGCTGGTGAGCTTCAGGTCGGTCGGGGCGCCGAGGTGGCCGTGCGCGAAGCCGTAGATCGAGACGATGAGGAAGACGACCGTCAGCACCACGGCGAGCCAGCGCTCGAGAGTGTGGATCAGGTTGTAGCCGTAGACGGCGATGATGACCTGAACGACGACCATGATCGCGAGGCCGACGGCGAAGGACGTGTTGAACAGCCACTGCAGAGCGAACACGCCCAGCACAGTGTTGACGGCGAACCAGGAGAAGCCGGCGAAGAAGTTCAGGATGCCCGGCAGAAAGTTGCCATAATAGCCGAACGCCTTGCGGGACTGGATGAGCTGCGGTACGCCGTACTTCGGACCGAAGGTGCTGAGGAGGCCGAGCGCGAGCGCGCCGAGCACGTTGCCGATCAGCATGGCGAGCGCGGCCTGCCAGAAGCTGAGCCCGAACACGCCGGTCGCGAGGGCACCGGTCACCAGCGTCGCGAACTCCACGTTGGCGCCGAACCAGAGCGTGAAGATGGTGAACGGCTTGCCGTGCCGCTCATGCGGACCGATCGGCTCGATACCCTTGGGTTCGACCTTGAGTACCTGGTTTTGGTAATCGTACTCGGCGCTCACGCGACCCCTCCATTTCCGAACGTTCTACCGCGAAGTATGCCATAAAGTTCGGTATTTGTCACCTAGGCGCGAAAAACGGCAGGCGAGATCACCTGCCGTCTCCGGACCGCTCTCAGGCCCCGATGGCCTGCTTCAGTTCCTTCTGGATATCCTGCCAGGGGATATCCCCGGCGAAGCGCACCTCTCCGTCGAAGAGCACGAGCGGCAGCTCCAATTCGCCACGGCGAACCCGCTCCGCGAACTCCGGATCCATGCCGTCCTCGAGGTTGCGGTAGCTGACCGCGGCCCGCCCGGCGAAGCGCAACTTCACGAATCCCTGCACCATCTCGGCCTGCTCGAAGAACGTCATGGCGCTTGGACAGGCGCCGTACGCGAACTCCTCGCCATTCGTGCCGATGATCGCGATGTCGATCATGGGACTCCCCCTCGCTCACGTGTGAAACCAATTCTGGTGGAGGCGCGGGGGAACTGCCCCCCCGGTCCGCCAGGCCTCAAGCCCGGGCATCTACGAGCGTAGCCCTCGCTTTGATCTCACCTTCGGTGCCTTACAAGGGCGAAGTCACCGTCGGCCAGCTGCAATTGATGTCCGCAGGCCGTCGCCGCGACCGGTCTGCGTGAGTCCGCGATTTGCGTCCCTCCGACGTGCGGACTTCGTCAGGAGGGACGGCTCAAGCGCTCTTAGGCTGCGAGAGCGAAGTTCGAGTCGTTGGCAGTTGTGCCGTTTCCGCTGTTTTACGAGGCGCGGAACCTCGGCTCGCTTCCCGAACCGGACCACCCGACGTCGATCCTAGTTCGCCCCCAAACTCTGGCGCCTGCTCTTGAGCGCGCGTTCCATCTCGCGTTTCGCGTCGCGCGTCTTGAGATCCTCGCGCTTGTCGTAGAGCTTCTTGCCGCGGCAGATGCCCAGTTCCAGCTTGCAGAGACCGCGTTCCGTGAAATACATGCGCAGCGGCACGACTGTCATGCCTCGCTCGCGCATGCGACCGACGAGCGCGTCGAGCTCCTTGCGATGAAGCAGGAGCTTGCGCCGGCGGTACGGATCGACGTTCATGCGGTTGCCCTGCTCATACGGACTGATGTGCAGGTGCTGGACATAGAGCTCGCCCTGCGAAAAAGACGCATAGGCGTCCTGCAGGTTCACCCGCCCGAGCCTCGCCGACTTGACTTCCGTACCCGTCAAGGCGATCCCGGCCTCGATCGTCTCGAGGACGAAGTAGTCGTGGCGGGCCTTGCGGTTGTCGGCGATGATCTTCATGGCGTCTCGCCCGAAGGCTCCTTCGGCGTCTCGTTGTTGCCATTCTTGCCGCCTTTGCCGCGGCGACCCGAACGGCGCCTACGATTGTAGTTGCGGCGCGACTTCCTGTCAACGACAGGAGTTTCCGCGTCGATGGCGCTTGCCGTCTCACCCTCCGGAGCTGCGACGGCCACGTTGCCTGCATCGCCTGCGGCTTCGGCGCCGCCCGACGCGGCGACGGGCACCTCCTCCTGCGGCGCCTGCCCGGCCCCGGCCTTGGCTGCCTGGCTCGACTTGCGACCGCCGCGGCGCGAGCGCCCCCGCCGGCCGCCGTCGGCGGCGTTGCCGCCGTTCGCGGCGCCGACCGCCTGCGCTGTAGGGCCATTCTGGTCGCCCTGTCCCTTGCGCGCCACCTGCGGAGCCTCGGCCAGCGAGAGCTCGATCTCGCCGTGCTCGACGTCGACGCGCTCGACGCGCACGCGCAAGCGGTCCGCCAGGCGGAAGATGCGGTGCTGGCGCTCCCCCTGGAGCTGGAACTGCTTCTCGTCGTAGTGGTAGTAGTCGTCCGTCAGCGAGCTGACGCGCAGGAGACCCTCGACGCCGAGCGAGACCTCGACGAAGATGCCGAACGGCGTGACACCCGTGACGATGCCGTCGAACTCCTCACCGGTCCTGTCCTGCATGAACTCGACCTTCTTGAGGTCGAGCGACTCGCGCTCGGCCTCGTCCGCCTGTCGCTCGCGCTCCGACGAGAGCCGGGCGATCTCGGGCAGCCTGGCCTGCAGATCCTCGCGCCGCTCGTCCCGCATCGGTCGCCGGCGCAGGTGCTCCTTGAGAATGCGGTGGATGACGAGGTCCGGATAGCGGCGGATCGGCGACGTGAAGTGGCTGTAGAGCGGCGTCGAGAGACCGAAGTGGCCGATCGCCGCCGTGTCGTAGCGCGCGCGCGCCATCGATCGCAGCACGACCGCGTTGACGAGATGTTCCTCTGGGCGCCCCTCGACGCGCGCCAGCACGTCCTGCAAGGCGCGCGGGTGCAGCTTCTTGCCGTTGCCGCCGGCGATGTGGTAGCCGAAGCGCGCCAAAAGGCCCCGCAGGATCTCGAGCTTCTCGGGGTCCGGCTCCTCGTGCACGCGGTAGAGGAAAGGCAGGTTCTGGCGCGTCGCGACCTCCGCCACGACCTCGTTGGCCTGCAGCATGAACTCCTCGATCAACTGGTCGGCTTCGGTGCGCTCGCGCCGCTCGATCGCGACCGGCTTGCCATCCTCGCCGAGCTTCACCTTGAAGTCGCGGACCGCGAGGTCGATCGCGCCGCGCTCGCGGCGGCGGCGGCCGAGGATGTCCTTGAGGCGCGCCATGCCGAAGAGGATCGGCATCAGTTCCTCGTACTGCTGGTCGGGCGGCTGACCTTCGAGCGTCTGGTTGACGCCGGTGTAGCTGAGGCGCGCGCGTGTCCGGATGACGCTTTCCTGCAGCTGGTGGCGCAGCCGCCGACCGGCGGGGTCGAAGTCGATGAACACGCTCAGGGTGAGCCGGTCCTGCTGCGGCAGGAGGCTGCAGATGCCGTTCGAGAGGCGCTCTGGGAGCATCGGGATGACGCGGTCGACCAGGTAGACCGACGTGCCGCGGCGCAGGGCCTCGCGGTCCAGGGCCGTTCCTTCGTGGACGTACTGGCCGACGTCGGCGATGTGCACGCCGAGACGCCAGCCGTCCTCGGTCGGCTGAAGCGAGATCGCGTCGTCGAGGTCCTTCGCGTCGTCGGAGTCGACCGTGAACGTGACAAGGTCCCGCAGATCCTGGCGCTGGCGCAGATCCTTCTGCCCCACCTCGGCCGGGATCTTCTCCGCCTCCGCCAGGACGTCGTCCGGGAAAGCTTCGGGCAGTCCAAGCTTGCGCACGATGGCAAGTACGTCGACGCCCGGCCTGTGGAGCTCGCCGAGCCGCTCCACCACCTTTCCGACCGGGCCGCGGCGCGCGTCGCCGAACACCTCAACGTGGCAGACCACCAGCTCGCCGTCCCCGGCGTCCATGCGCTCGCGCTCCGGGATGATGATGTCGTAGGCGTCGCGACCGTCCTGCGGCCGCACGAACCACGCTCCGCCGACCGACTCGAGGCGGCCGACGATGGTGTCGCGCGCCCGCTGCACGATGCGCACGACCTCGCCGGAGCGGCCCTCAAGGCGGCGCACCAGCACCCGGTCGCCGTGCATGGCGCCCTTGAGGTGCTCCACCGACACGCGCAGATCCTCACCGTCGCCGTCCTCCGGCACGAACCAGCTGTCGCCGCGACGCGTGCCCTGGATGCGTCCGGGCAGCAGGTCGACACGGCCGGGTACGGCGAAGGAGCCGCGGCGCGTACGCACGAGCTCGCCGCGCGAGACCATTTCCTCCAGGAGGCGCGTGAACGGCGCCTTGCGCTCGGACTTGATCTGGAACTTGTCCGCGAGTTCATCCGGCGAGATCGGATGACCGGCCTCATCGCGGATGAACGCGATCAGGTTCTGCCGCGACGGCAGGTCGGACGGCCGCCTGCGGCGGCTCACGACCGGACCTCCAGGTGACGGCTCAGGAACGCTTCGACGCGCCCTACGAATGCCTCCGCGTCGTGACGCGGCACGTGCTCATGGGAAGGAACCATCTCAAACTCCTTCTCCCTACTGCCGATCCGCGCG
>JAJZIE010000209.1 GCA_021810725.1 Bacillota bacterium
GAACGTTGTCGTAGATGCCGCGCCCTTCCTCGACGGCCGCGACGATCGTGGCGAAGTTGTCGTCCGCCAGCACCATGTCGGCCGCCTCCTTGGTGACATCACAGCCGGCCATGCCCATGGCCACGCCGATGTCGGCCGCACGCAGCGCCGGCGCGTCGTTGAGGCCGTCACCGGTCATCGCGACGATCTCGCCGTTGGCGGAAAGCGCCTCCACCAGCCTCAGCTTGAACTGCGGCGACACGCGCGCGTAGACCGACGTGGTCTGGGCGACGCGGCGCAGATCGGGCTCGGGCAACTGCTCGACGTCGGCGCCTCGGGCCATGCCTTCGCCCTCGCGCAGGATGCCGAGCTCGCGCGCGATCGCCTGCGCCGTGGCGGGGTGATCACCCGTCACCATCACGGTGCGGATGCCGGCCCGCCGGCACATCCGCACGGCATCGCGGACTTCCGCCCGTGGCGGGTCGTAGAGCCCGACAATCCCCAGGAACGTCAGTCCCTGATGCTCGCTTGGGTGTGCGACGTCCCTGACCGCCACCGCGAGGGTGCGCAGACTCTCCTGCCCGAGTCGCACCGTCCTGTCGAGCCACTCGCGCTTGCGCTCGGCGGTGAGTCCGACATCGCGCCCACCCACGCGCTCGGTGGCGCACATGCGCAGAATGGCCTCCGGCGCGCCTTTCGTGATCTGCACGAGCCGCTCCCCCCTGCGCACCACCACCGTCATGCGCTGCGCTTCCGAGGAGAACGGCACCTCGAGGATGCGGGGACGCTCGCGGGCGAGGCGCGAAACATCGATGTCCCCTTTGCCGGCGGCGACGATCAGGGCCACTTCCAGCGGGTCGCCCTCGGCGCGCACGCGTTTTTCGTCCATGTGCAGCTCGGCGTTCTGGCAAAGCGCCAGGGCCTCGAGCGCCCCGCGGGCGTCGTCGGCGCGGCGGTCGCCGGACACGCGCAGGATCTGCCCCCTGCGGTCGTAGCCGTCGCCCGTCAGGCGATACTCCGCGTCGCCCGTCAGGAGCTTGCGCACCGTCATCTCGTTGCGCGTCAGGGTGCCGGTCTTGTCGGAGCAGATCACCGTCGCCGAACCGAGCGTTTCCACCGCCGGCAAGTGCCGCACGAGGGCGTTGCGCTTCAGCATGCGCTGAACCCCCACGGCGAGCGCGATCGTCACGATGGCGGGGAGCCCCTCGGGGATTGCGGCGACCGCCAGGCTGACTCCCGCGAGGAACATCCTGAAGAGGCTCTCACCACGCAGGACGCCCGCCACCACGACAACCGCCGCGATGCCGAGACACGCCCAAACGAGCGTCCTGCCAAGCCCCTCGAGCTTCTGCTGCAGCGGGGTCGGCTCGTTCTTCTGTTCACTGAGAAGGCGCGCGATCCCACCCATCGCCGTCGCCGTGGCGGTGGCCACCACGAGGCCAACGGCGCGCCCCCGCACCACGGTGGTGCCGGCAAACACCATGTTCTTGCGCTCGCCGATCGGCGCGCGAGCATCGCCTAGCCAGTCCGCGGACTTCTGGACCGGCACCGACTCGCCCGTGAGAAGAGACTCCTCCACCGCCAACTCAGTCGCATGGAGGAGCCGCGCGTCCGCGGCGGGCTTGTCTCCGGCTTCGAGCAGCAGGAGATCGCCAGGCACGACCTCGGCCGCCGGGATCCGCCGCTCCTCACCGTCGCGACGCACCCTCGCGGTTGGCGCGGACATCTCCTTGAGCGCCTCCAGGGAGCGCTCGGCGCGAAACTCCTGAAGTGCGCCCAGCACCGCGTTGACGACGACGATCAGCATGATCGTGATGGCGTCGCCGACCTCGCCGAGGAAGAAGGAGATGCCGGTCGCGCCGAGCAGCACCAGCACCATGAAGTCCTGGAACTGCGCCAGGAACACCCGCAGGAGACTGCGCGGGCGTGGGTGGGGTAGTTCGTTTAGCCCATAGCGCGCCAGACGCTGGCTGGCCTCGCGGGAAGTGAGCCCGGCGGCTGGATCGCTCGCGAGCTGCGACGCTACTTCTGCCACCGGCAATCCGTGCGCCTCTACCTGATGCATAAGCTCTCCCCTTCTCGCACTGGGAAGAGCCTATGCTAGGGCGGCCTTGTGTATGGCGCGGCCGGCAGGACCGCGCCGTGACTCTTGGCTTGACGTTTCATCTAGCCGGGAGCTAGTCTATAGGTCGTTAGGACCTAGGTCATTCCGACCTATAGAGAGGAGGCAGCTGCGCCATCGCAGGCGCAGCAGGAACGTGTTCACGGACATCCTGATCCTCGGCAACCTGATCGGTGGACCGAAGCATGGCTACGACATCAAGCGCGCCATTGAGAAGCGCATGGGCGGGACCTACCGGCTGACCAACAGCCAGATCTATCCGGCGCTCAAGTCCCTGGAGGAGATGGGCGCCATCACGCGCGAGGTGGTGCGCCAGGAGGGCAGGCCGGATCGGCACCTCTACCGCATGACGTCTCTCGGGCAGGACGTCCTGCACCAGATGGTCATGGATTTCCCCGAGGACAAGGCGAGGCGCGATGCCGAGTTCTTCGTCCGACTCGCTTATTTCCGGTATCTTTCTCGGACGGAGCGGATCGCGATCCTCGAGGCACGCAAGCGCCAGGTCGAGGCCCGTGCCGAGAACGTGGCGACCTGGCTTGAAGCGCCGGATGCCTACGTGCGTGGGCTCGGCCAGCTGCGCATGGACACCTTCGGTCTCGAACTGCAACGGCTCGGCGCCTGGATCGCCGGAGAGAGCGACCAGGTGGATTGACGATGGAGGAGGGCAGGACATGGGGCTCGTAGCGACTGCACGGGGGGACAAGAGCGAGCGCCTTGGGCGTCTCGTGATCCTAGGCATCATCCTCTATGTGGGCTTGGATGTCGTCGCGCAGGTCCTCCCACCGCACTACAGTCCTCTACACCAGGCTGAGAGCGACCTCGCCGTGGGGCCCTACGGTCTGATCATGCAATTCAATTTCCTCGTGCGTGGCGGGCTCTCCCTGGCTCTGGTCCTGGCCCTGAGGGATCTGCTGCCGGCGGGACGGTCCCGCATCGGTGTCGTGTTGCTCGGCGTCTGGTCAGGCTGCTCGGCGCTGCTCGCGTTCTTCAACACGGACATCCTCGATGATCCGGCCCTCGTCCCCCACCTGCACCTGACGTGGCACGGCGAGCTGCACCTCGTGCTCGCGACGGCCGGCTTCATCGCCGCCGCCCTGGGGGCGCTGGCGACCTCCTTCGCGCTGCGCGGCAGCTCAAAGGGCGCCTCGGTTCGGGTTCCTGCGCTCATGCTCGCTGTCCTGTCTCTGCTGGCACTGTTGGCCATGCCTCGCTTCACAAGTCGCGGTATGGGCGGGCTTGGTGAACGCATTTTCCTGCTGGCGATCCTCTGCTGGATGGGGCTGGTCGCCTCGGCCATCCAGTCTCGTGGCAAACGCTCGGATGTGACCGGGAATACCGGCCGCAAGCCTCACGCTGCAGGCGTGGCAACAAGGTCGGATTGATCCACGGCCGTGTCGACAGGACGGCGCCAGGCTCTGCCATCTCATGAAGGGCGGAGAGAGCGTCGGCGGGGATGCGATCGGCCCTTGCGTAAAGGCGCCGGCTTCCTGGTGGAACGTGGGCCCGTACCACAGAGGCCGGACGACCGCCCGCGCCCCCGCACCTTGGCGTGATGTTCGGCCGCCCTCAAAGCCCGCATGGGCGCAATGCGACGATGTTCGCGCCCCTGCCCAGCCGTCCCCTCGGACTCTCGTGCGCTGGCGGCGCCGCAACGCCTTCCTTTCGTCGCGTCTGGACGGACCGGACCCCGTCCAGCGCGTCCGCGCACCATCGAAGATCGCCAGACACAGGTGGACAGAAGTACCCCCCGCCCTGGTCGTGCCGTCCACGGACTCCCTGCGCCGCCTGCGGCCTCATGCGCAGGCCGGCCCAGACTGGTCGGGACAACCGCACGGTAGCCGCAAGGGACATTGTGCTCTCCTTCACAAAGCATCATCACCCCTACGCTGGAGGCGACGGTTGCGGAGGTCACGAGCCCGGGCGAACCACCGGCCGCAACCACCCAAGCGGAAGGAGGTCCAACCATGCATGTGCGAAGGACCGCGGCGCTTGCCGCAGTCACCGTCGTCGCCGCCCTTTCCCTGGCGGCGTGCGGCAGCAGCGCATCGACGAGTTCCACATCTTCAGGCTCCGGTTCCCAGAGCGACACCCTGACTCTGCACGTGGACACCGTCTCGACGCATGGCTGCGTGGAAACCAACACGTTCCAGCGCGGTGCGGACGCGATCGTGTGGCGGGTGGCGGTGTTGCGCAACGGGCAGCCCGACAAGAACGCGACCGTGGTCGTCCATGTCAAGGGCGGCCCGAACCTGAAGCTCGCCTGGGACCCCCACGGCAGCGGCCCGCGCCAAAGCTGGTACGACAACGCGTGGTTCCTGCCGTTCAACCAGCCGACCGGCACCGTGCAGTACACCATCACGGCCACGGACACGAAGCACAACGCCTCCGCAACCTACACGCCGCAGTTCATGCTCGCTCCGTCGGAACTGATGATCGTTCCCTACACCTACGGCGTTAAAGTCGATGTCGGCCAGGGAAGCAGCCCGGCGACGACCTTCGCGGCCGGCAGCACCCTGCCGGTGAGCGCGAACGTCTACTGGACCACACTAAACCGGCCACCGGCTAAAGCCGGTGGGTTTCTTCGGCGACTGAAAGTCGCGGTTCAGGCTAAAGCCTGCTGGAAGACCAGTGGCTGA
>JAJZIE010000210.1 GCA_021810725.1 Bacillota bacterium
TCGACCACGCGAACCGCCAGGATCGGCGCGAGGTACTCGGTGGCCCAGTCCAACTCGGTGGCCGCGCAGAGGGCGAGTCCCGGGACGTCCGCGAGGCCCTCCATCGCTGCTGGACAGCCCCGCACCTCCACCCCCGCACCGGCCAGCTCCGCCCCGAGCTCTGGCAGGAAACGCTCCGCCACGTCCCGATGCACCAAGAGCGTCTCCATGGCGTTGCAGACGGACGGACGCTGGCACTTCGCGTTGAGCACGATGTCTCGCGCCTTCGCGAGGTCCGCCGCGCGGTCGACATAGACGTGGCAGTTGCCGACGCCCGTCTCGACGACGGGCACGCGCGCATGCTCCGCCACGTACTGGATGAGGCCCGCGCCGCCGCGCGGGATGACGAGGTCCACGAGTCCACGGGCGGTGATCAGGTGCCCTACCGTGTCGCGCCCGCCCTGATCGAGCAACTGGATCGCGTCGCTCGGCACGCCGGCCGCCGCGAGACCCTGGTGCATCGCCGCCACGAGCGCCCTGTTGGAGCCCAGGGCGTCGCTGCTGCCCCGCAGCACCGCGGCGCTGCCCGCCTTGAAGGCGATCGCGGCCGCATCGACCGTGACGTTCGGCCTTGACTCGTAGATCATCGCGACGACGCCGATGGGCACGCGCACCTTGGCGATGCTGAGGCCGTTCGGCCGAAGGATCCGCTCGATCTGCTCGCCGATCGGATCCTCGATCGCCGCCACCGCCTCGAGTCCTTCGACCATCGCGCGGATCCTGCCGCTGTCCAGGCGCAGGCGGTCCAGGCGAGCCGCGTCCATGCCGGATTGACGTCCGAGGGCCATGTCCCGGCCGTTCGCCGCAAGAATCTCGCCTTGGGCGCGCAGGATCGCGTCGCCCATCGCCGCGAGCGCACGATCCTTGCGCAGGCTCGAAAGCCGCCCCAGGAGGGGCAGCGTGCTTCGGGCCGCCAGGAGCCGCTCCTCGACGTAGCGGGCGAGATCCTCCGCGACCACGTCGGTCCTATCCCTGCTCCAGTCCATCGCCCGGCTCCCTCCCCGCCATCACCATCGTCCGGTGCTGCACCACCCGCACCGCCCGCCCGGCGGGTCGGTCCTGCCGGGCCAGCCAACGCATGAGGTCCTGCGCTCCGAGCATCGCCGTGCCGCGCGCGATGACCCGGTCGGCCGTCGTCGCGAGCTCCACCACATCGCCGGCCTGGAACGCTCCGTGACAGTCCTTGATGCCAGGCAGCAGCAGGCTCGCCTGGCGCTCCTGCACGGCCTCGGCCGCGCCGTCGTCCAGGATCAGGCGACCACGCGGGCGCGCGCCGTAGCGCAGCCAGACCTGATGCCGGGGACCCGGGTCCGGGTGAGCCCGAAAGCGCGTGCCCACGCCCTCGCCCTCCAGCACCCGCTTGAGGACACCCTGCGCGGTGCGCGCGATCACCGTGTCGACGCCGGCGGCGCTTGCGATGCGCGCCGCCGAAAGCTTCGTGCGCATCCCGCCCGTTCCGACGCCGCTGCCCGGCCGACCCGCAGCGGCCTGCAGCTCGGGCGTCCACGCTTCCACCACGTCGATCCGCCTCGCGCCTGACACCCGGCGCGGGTCCTGGTCGTAGAAGCCATCGATGTCGGTCAGCAGCACAAGCAGATCCGCTCCGGCCACGACGGCCAGAATGGCCGCCAGGGTGTCGTTGTCGCCGATCTTGACCTCATCCGCCGCCACGGTGTCGTTCTCGTTGACGATCGGCATCGCGCCATGGCGCAGCAGGGCCCCAAGAGCCGCGCGCAGATGCCTTACGCGGCTCGGGTGCTCCAGTTCCGCGCGGCTCAGCAGCACCTGGGCCACCTCGACGCCGAGCGGCAGGAAAGCCTCCCGATAGGCATCCACGAGTCTTCCCTGACCGACGGCGGCAGCCGCCTGCCGCTCCGCGAGCGTCACGCCCCCCGGGCGCAGACCGAGCGCGCCAAGCCCAGCCGCCACCGCGCCGGACGACACCAGCACCACTTCGGCACCCGAGGCGCGCAGGCTTGCCGCCTCATGGGCGACCAAACCGAGCCGCCCGGCATCCACCCCGCCTCCCGGACCGACCAGGCTGCTTGAACCCACTTTCACGACGACCCGCAGCCGCTTCATCGGTTTCCTCCAGGCGGCCGTCGCCGCTGCATGCTATGCATACTTATACGCCACGCCCGTGTCGCCGTCAAGCGCGGACAGGCAGACGACTTCTCGTGCCGCTTGCATGCGTCGCCTCGGCGCGCGGCAGCAGCAGATCTGCATATCTTGCGGCGCGCATGCATCCTGGCCCGTTCGCCTTGCCAAACCGGTCCAGCAGGGCGATGATACGGCAATAGGGGGAATCCCATGTTCAAGCGCCACGACCTCGACCGCGATTCGCTCGACTTCTGGCGGCGCCAGCGCCGTGCGGCACAGCGCAGTCGCGGCCGGGGCGGCTTTCCCTACGGCTCAAGCGGCAACCGGGCCACCATCGCCCTCATCGCCCTCTGCGTCATCGGGACCTTCCTCCCGTCCTCGCTGCTGGCCTCGGTCTACGCCCTGCCCGCCGGTATGGTCTGGCTCGCCCTCGTGTCCACCGTCATTCCAGGTGGACTTCTGGGCCTGATCTTCATCGGACTCTTCATCTGGATGCTCGGCTCGCAGATCGAGCCGCTCGACGCCACCTGGAAGTACGTCGTCCTATTTCTCGTCTCCGGAACGCTGGGCTCGCTCGCCGGCGACCTCGTAGCGGGCGGACTCATGCTCGGGTCGGTCGCCGCCTTCGGCCTGGCCGGCGGCTACGCCTACGTGATGTGGGCGCACCAGTGGGCCGACCAGGGCGGCGTCTGGCGCTGGGTGCTCGGCCTTCTCGTGCTCAATGCCATCCTGTCGTTCCAGGCCGCGTCGATCGTGGCCATGGTCGTGTCTTTCGTGGCGGGTTTCGCGTTCAGCTACGTCACGCGTTTCGGCGGCTAGGCCTTCGCGAACTAGGGGGCCTGTTCCCCCGACGCCATGCGGAAGCGGAAACCGGACGAGAGCGGCGCCTCGCGGCGCCGCTCTCGTCCGTCCTTTAGAGTTCGAGGTCCCGCAGCCAGTCCCCGATCTGGGCCGCCGCCCACCCGGGCTTGTCCGCCACGAGGCTATGCAGCCCCCCGGCCGCCTCGCGCACCTCGACCGCGGGGTTCTCGGCGAAGATGCCGCGGCTCACCGTGTTGTCGGTGATCGGATCCCCTCCGCTGAGCAGCAGGAGGGTCGGCAGGGACCAGGCGGGATCCGGAATGGTCAGGCTGCGCTGCTCCACCATCATGCGCAGCAGGAAGGCCAAGGTGTAGCGACGGTTGCACATCGGATCGCGCATGAAGGCTCGGCCGACCGAGGGGTCTTCCGTGATGCCCTCGGCGGGCAGGGCCCGCAAGGGACGCAGCCAGCCGAAGGCCGGCAGGCCGACCTTCTCGAGGATCCACCAGACCGCGGGCGACGGACGGTAGAAAATGCCGAAGGCAGGCGACAGGAAGACGCACGCCGCGGGCCGGATCAGCCCCGCCTTGACGGCCGAGTAGGCGAGCAGCCCGCCGTAGCTTTCTCCGGCGGCCAACACCGGCAGATCCGACGCACGCGACATCTCCGCGAATACCCATTCGGCGTCCGAGAGCGCCTCGGCCCACGAGCGCGTGTAGCCGCGGGATCCGCCCGAGCGTCCGTGGCCCCTCAGGTCCGGCAGCCAGGACTCGACGCCGAGCGCCGCCAGGCGCAGCGCAAACGGCACGTAGTACTCCGAGTGCACCAGCGAGGCGTGCAGCAGGAGCAGCCGCGCCCTGGGCTCGGGCGGCCGCACGCGCCTCAGGAAGAGGTCTGGCGCGCCGGGGCGGTCCAGAAACCCGATTTCCACATCCGTGTGGGGTGGATAGGCGACCGCCCGCTCGGGTCCGGCCGCCTGGCCGACTTGTGGCTTCAAGGCGTTCTCGCGCATGTCCGCGCCTCCGCGCTAAGGCCGGCCGCGAGCGCGGCCGGCCATCTGCTTCCAACTGGCCACCGCCATTGTAGCGCACAAGGGCTGTCGACAGGTGTCAGGGCAGCTTGCTCGGCAGCGACGTCTTGATCTTGGCCTTGGCGGTCAGCTTGTTGAGGTAGTTCTGGATGGCCGTCTGCGAGTTCTGCTGGTCGAGGTAGCTCTTGATCTCGGCCTGCACCGCGCTCAAGGGCTGCGTCGACGCCTTCTTGATGCCCAGGAGCTTGATGATGTGGTAGCCGTACTTCGAGTGGACGACCGGGCTCAGCTGCCCCACCTTGGTCAGCTTCGCGGCCGCGTTGGCGAACGCCGTGACGTAGGTGCTCAAGGGCTGGTAGCCGAGGTCTCCGCCGTTCTTGGCCGATGCCGTGTCGGTCGAGTACTTCTTCGCCAGCGCGGAGAAGGATGCGCCGTGCTGCAGCTGGGTCAGAATCGAAGCGGCCTGGGTCTGCGTCTTGACGAGGATGTGCGCGAGGTCGTACTCCTCGGGTGTCTCGAACTGCGACAGGTTGCTCTTGTAGAAGGCCTGCACCTGCGCCTGCGTCACGGGCGCCGCCGGCGCCACCTTCGCGAGGTAACCCTGCAGGAGGGTCGCGGTGGACGCGTAGTCGTTCAGGTCCTGCTGCGTCACGCCATCCTTCTTCATGGTCTTCTGCAGCGCCGACTTGC
>JAJZIE010000010.1 GCA_021810725.1 Bacillota bacterium
ACCCTCCCGGTGTACTGCGGGCCATGGCCTCGGATCTCCGCCGCTACAACACGCACGTCGAACTGCGCATCGTGCCCGGCGGGCACGCCCCCATGACCGCGGCGGCCGGGGCGATCGAGCATGCCTGGTACGCCGCGCACGGATGGGACCTTCCAGCTGATCGGCGGCAGCCACGACCCGATCGTCGCGCCGGGCATGCTGCGGTCCCTGTTTGCGGCTCTGCGCCGCCATGACCGGGCGGTCAGCCTGCGCTTCTTTCCGGGCGCCCTGCACTGGTTCGCAGCCACGTTCCCGCGCCTGACCCTCGCCCAGGCGCACGCCGTCGCGTTCCTGCCCAACTACGTGGGCTACGGGCCGAGCGGCGGCAAGGTCGGCGACGCCTACGAGGACACGCAGGACGTCGAGAACGGCTTGCAGGCCCTCGCTCGGATTCGCGGCCTGCGCGTCGAGCGCAACGCTACCTACCTGCTGGGCTTCTCGATCGGTGGCGCCGTCGGCATGCTTCTGGCAGGGAAAGACCGCCAGGTGCGTGCGGTGGCGCTCGACAGCCCGTGGCCGGGAGCGCGCATGTCTCTGGGCTGGTATCAGACCAACTACTTTCACCTGAATCGGGATGAGCTCCTGGGCTACAAGATCCTGACGCGGTACGAGGGTTCCAACACGGCCAACCGCTGGTATCGCCGCAACTCCTACGGCTGCCAGGACGTCCACATGCCGCTCCTGATCGTCGGCGGCACTGAGGACGACATCGTGCCGCAAGCCATGCTCACCGCCATGGCGGCCAACCTAAAAGGCTGCGGCCAGAACGTGGAGTTCAAGCTCTTCCCCGGAGGCCACGCACCCTACGACGGAGACGAGCAGGCGCTGATCCAGGCTTGGTTCCAGCGCCAGGGCATCTCGTTGCAACTCTGAGGGCCAATAGGGGCTTCGCGGGGGACCTCAGGAATCGGACCGCGCGGTGAGCGCCGCCACAATGCGGGCCCCGAGCCGTCCATGGCGGACATCACGCCCTTCGGCCCGAAGGGCCTGGCGCAGGGCGCGCGCCGGCGCCACCACGACGATGCGCTCGCGCGCCCGGGTGACCGCGGTGTAGAGCAGATTGCGCTGCAAGAGCATCCAGTGCTGTGGCGACAGCACCAGCACCACGCCGCGATACTCGCTGCCCTGCGCCTTGTGCACGGTTGTCGCGTAGCCGAGCTGGAGCTGACGCAGCTCGTCGGGCTCGTACTCCACTTCGCGCTCGCCCGACGCGTCGGGGAACGCGACGGCAAGGCCACGATCCTTGGCTCCCAGCCGCGTGATCCGTCCCACCTCGCCGTTCAGGGCTCCGCGCTGATAGTCGTTGCGCAGTTGCACCACCCGATCGCCCAGGCGGAAGATGCGATCGCCGTGCCTTAGTTCGGCCTGTCCCCTTGGCGGGTTGAGCTTGGCCTGGAGGGCGGCGTTCAGGGCCTGCACGCCGCTCTCGTGCTTGTGTCCCGCCGACAGCACCTGGATCTCGTCGGGCTCGATGCCCAGCCTCGGCAGGGTCTCCGTGGCCGCCTGCAAGGCCAGGCGCTGCAGTTCGAGCGGCGCCTCCGCCTGCAGCCAGACGAAGTCCTCGGCCTGCTGCGGCAGGTAGCCCTGGCGGATGCGGTGCGCCGCCTGCACGATGCCGCTCTGCGCCGCCTGGCGGAAGATCTCGGTCAGTTCCGCCCGCGGCACCTCGCGGCGGCCGAGAAGGTCCGCGAAGGGCTGGCCGGCACCCACCGGCGGCAGCTGATCCGGATCGCCGACGAGGACGAGTCGCGCCGTAAGGGGCAGGGCGTCGAGCAGGCGGTCGAAGAGCCAGAGGTCGATCATGGACGCCTCGTCCACGATCACGAGGTCCGCCGAAATCTCGTGTACGTCGCTCTGGGGACCACGCAGGCCCAGCAGGCGGTGCAGGGTCTGGGCGCGCAGGCCGCTGGCCTCCTGCATGCGCTTGGCCGCTCGACCGGTCGGCGCGGCGAGCTCGAGGCGCAGCCCGTGGCCGATGGCCGAGCGGGCGATGGCCTGGACCGTGGTCGTCTTGCCGGTACCCGGTCCCCCGGTGAGGACGAAGAGCCCGCGCCCGAGGGCCGCCTGGGCGGCTGCCGCCTGGGCGGGCGACAGGGTGCCGCGGTTTCTCAGCGCCACCGCCGGCGGGCGCGCCTCGAGATGCCGCGCCACCGCGCGCGCAACCCTCTTCTCCATCTGGTGGTTGCGCGTGAGGTAGGCGAAGTCGTCCTCGAGCACCACGAGACCACCCTCGGCGAGATCCCGCAGGGCCCCTGCGGTGCGTCCCTCCGTGCCGCCCAGGCGGACGGCCCTCTGCACGAGTTCCTCCTCGGGCAGGCAGACGTGACCCTCATCCATCGCGGTCTGCAGGAGGTAGAGCACCAGCGCCTCCATGCGCGCCGGCGCATCCTCCGCAATGCCCATGGCGCGCGCCACGCGGTCGGCCGTGAGGAAGCCGATGCCTCCCACGTCGCGCCAGAGCCGGTAAGGCTCGTGCGCCACGATCTGCTCGGCCTCGTCGCCGTAGCGGGCCTCGATCTTCCGCGCGACGTGCAGCGGCACCTGGTACGGGCGCAGGGCCACGACCAGCCGCTCCAGCCGCACCTGGGCCTTCGCCGTGCGGTTGGCCTCGACGATCCGCCGATGGCCGATGCCGGGCACCTCGGCGAGGCGCCTGGGTTCCCGCCGCACCACTTCGAGGCTCTCCTCGCCGAAGTGGTCGTAGATGCGCTGCGCAAGCTTCGGGCCGATGCCGGGGATCAGGCCCGAGCCAAGGTAGGCGACGATGCCCTCCGGCGTGACGGGCAGCAGCCGCTCGATCTCCTCCACTTCGAGCTGGGGTCCGTAGCTCGGATGCGTCTTGGGCTTGCCCTTGGCGGCGACGCGCTCGCCCGTGGCCAAGGCGGGCAGGGCCCCGACCAGGGTCACTTCCCCGTGCGCCGTCTTCACCTTGACGACGCTGAAGCCACTTTCCTCGTCCCGGTAGGTGGTGCGCAGCACCTCGCCCTGGACCTCCGGGCCCAGCGCGAACAGCCCCCCCTGCGCAGAGGGGCGCGGGAAACTGCGGTGAGGTTGTCCGCGTCGGGCGTTCGCCATCCGCTACCCCTTCCGCTCCAGCAGGATCGGCCCGCGTGGATAGTCGGTCAGAACCTCCGGGGCGCCCTGACACACCACGAACGAGTCCTCCACGCCGACCGCGCCGACGCCGGGGAAGACGAACTTCGGCTCGATCGCCACCACCATGCCCGCCTCGAGCACACCCGGAGCGTTCGGTGTCAGCACCGGCATCTCGTCCAGTTCGAGGCCGATGCCATGCCCCAGAAAACGCACGCGGTCGCGCCCGTAGCCCATGAAATGCTCCTCGAGCCCCTCGGCGGCGGCGTGCTCCACCGCCTTGCGGTAGAGGGCGCCAAGCTCCGCTCCCGCGCGCAGCGTTTCCTCGGCCTCGGCGATGATGTCCACCGCCACGGCGGCGGCCCTGGCCAGCTGGGGCGGCAGTTCGCCGACGCAGAAGGTGCGCGTCCCGTCCGCGACGTAACCGCGCGTGCCGACGCCGAAGTCGGCGAGGATCGGCATGCCGGGTTCGATCCTGACATGCGCGGAGCCCTGGCCGATCGCGGCGTGCGGTCCCTGGCCGCCCGTCGGGCCGTCGAAGTGCGCGGGCAGGGCCCCTGGCGGCCCTGCGAGCGTGTGCGGGGCGAAATACTCGAAATTGAAGCCGCGGGTGCGCATCAGGCCCTGCCCGCCGAGGTGGCGGCCGTGCGCGTCCACCGCGATCGCGAGCAGGTGATCATCGAGGCCCGGCCTGATCTGCCGCGCCGTCTCGTCCATCATGCCCCGCCAGACCTTGGCGGCCGCACGCATCTCGTCGAGTTCGAACGCGGTCTTGACCTGACGCACCTGCCGCAGCGCCAGGCCGCCGTCGACAAGGCCGCGGTCCGGGAAGAGGCGCGCCACCTGTTGCCAGAGCTGCATCGGCACCACGTCGGCCTCCAGACCGATCGGGCCGTCCTGGGGGAAGCCGGCCTCCCGCAGGAGGTCCGGCAGGTCCTTGGGCCGGTCGAGCGGCCACACCCGCCAGGGCGTCTCCTCGCGCGCCCTGTCGGCGCCCTTGCGGCAGAAGAGCACCGGCTCCATCCCGGGCGCGACGGCCAGGAAGCCCTGTTGCAACGTCCCCGAAAGGTAGTACTTGTCCGTGTTCTGCTGGACGAGCGCGAGTCCGATGCCCGATGCCGCCAGTGCCTTGCCGTAGCGCTCCACGCGACCCTGGTACTCCGCACGCATATTCTCCGTCTCCCGACTCATCTGGCCACCTCCCTGACGCGCTCGTAGATCCGCAAAAGACCGCGCAGCGTCAGATCCTGGTCGATCCGACGCACGGTCTCGGTGTGGGGCGCGATGAGTTCCGCGAGCCCGCCCGTCGCCACCACCTCCGCACCGTCCAGTTCGCGCTGCATGCGGCGCACGAGCGCGTCGACCTGGCCGGCGAAGCCGAAAACAATGCCGGATTGCAGGCTCTCCTCCGTCGAGCGTCCGATCGCGCGCGTCGGCGGCTGCAGCGGCACCCGATGCAGCAGCGCGGCACGCTGGAAGAGCGCGTCCGTGCTGACCGAAATGCCTGGCGCGATGGCACCGCCGAGATAGCGGCCGTCTCGGTCGATGGCGTCGAACGTGGTGGCGGTGCCGAAGTCCACGATGATGATGGGCGGGCTCAGCTCGCTCAGCGCCCCGACCGCGTTGACGATCCGGTCCGCGCCAAGTTCCTCGGGATGCGCGTAAGCCACGGCGAGTCCCGTGTCGAAGCTTTGGTCCACGAGCACCGGCTGGGCACCGAGAAATTCCCGGACGCCTTCCGCCACGGGACCGGTGGCTTGCGGCACCACCGACGCCATGATCGCGCCCGTGATGTCGGCGGGACCAATCCCCCGCTGCCTAAGCTGCTGGGCGATGAGCAGCCCCCACTCGTCGCTGGTGGCGTCGCGCCGCGTCGAGATGCGTGCCCGCAGCCGCAGCCGCCCCTGCGCGAAGACGCCGCAGGTGAGGTTCGTGTTGCCGAGGTCGAGCGCAAGCAGCAAGCGGCAGCCCCCCCAAGGCGCTCGGTGCGTTGGGCGTGCGCCCAACGCATGTCCAGCCTCCAAACTGCCGCACGTGCCGGAATTTTGCAAGACGCCCCTACTTCAGGCACCTTCCGCGGGCGAGGCGATCCCGGGTGCCAGGCGGGTCAGGGCAGGCGCGATCGCCCAGGCGACGAGCACCTTGGCGACGTCGAAGGGCAAGAAGGGCGCAGCCCCGGCGAAAAATGCGGCGTTCCAGGCCATGCCCTGGCTGAGGTGCAGGCCGGCGATCCCGCCGAGGTAGATCACGCAAAGCGCCAGAAGGGCGGGCACGAGCCGCCCGAGGGGCGATCTCCCCCGTCCGAGACCGGCGATCGCCGCCGCCACGGGCCAGCTGACGAGATAGCCGCCAAGCGGTCCCAGGATCACGCCAAGGCCGGCGCTGCCCGCCGCGAACACGGGGACGCCGACCGCCCCCAGCAGCAGGTAGACGAGCACCGAAAGAGCGCCGAGGCCAGGGCCGAGCACCAGGCCGGCCAGGACCACCACCAGGACCTGCAGGGTGAAGGGCACATCCGTGAGCGGCAAGGCGAAGCTGACATAGGAGGCGACGGCAAGCAGCGCGGCGAACGCTGCGGCGTAGGCGACGCGCCTCGCCCGGCGCAAGTCCTCCGACATGCGGATCCCCTTTCGTAAACCACTAAAGCGTTACTGGTTTACAATCAGGGCTGAAGACCACCTTGTCAAGACGCGGCGCCACGCCGGGAGGGGAGAGCGACGATGGGCCGATGGCTGTTCTCGGATCTGCCGCTTGGGGCCCGCTTCGTCTGCGAGGGCGAGGTCTGCGAGAAGCTTGAGCGCGACCTTCGCGATGGCATGCTCCACTGCTCCAACGCACGCACCGCCGGCGGGCGCTACCTGCTGGTCGAGGATGACCTGCCGGTCGAGCCGCTCGATCCCGCCGCATGCTGATCGAGGCTGATCTCGCCCGCCGCGTACGCCTGGCGCCGGCCATCCGGCATCTCGAGCACGATGCGGCCGATCTCGTCGACATCGAGCGCGAGGCCACGCACTCCGCCCTGGCTGGTGCGGATCTCCACCTCGCGGCCCAGGGTTACGCTCTGCGCGCGCCAGGCGTCCCTGAGCCGCAGGGGATCGAGTTCGAGCTCCCGCACTGCCCCGAGCACCGCGGGCACCAGCGCGGCCATGAGTTCGGCCCGCGTGCCCTGGTAGCCGGCCGCCTGCCTGAGGGAGGTCGCGCGTCCCGCGATCTCCGCGGGGAAACCCGTCTGGTGCACGTTGACGCCCAATCCCGCGACGGCGTAGCGCACATCCTGCTCGTCCAGCGTCAACTCCACGAGGATCCCCGCCAGCTTGCGCCCCTCGAGCAGGAGGTCGTTGGGCCACTTGATGCCGGGCGCCGCGCCCGTCACCTCCGCCACCCCCCGGGCGGCTCCGACGGCTACCGCGAGCGGTAGCCAGCCGGCGGCCGCCGCCTCGAGGCGGGGACGCAGCACGACCGACATGAGCAGGGCCTCGCCGGGCGGATCCTGCCAGTTTCGGCCCCGCCGCCCGCGTCCTGCCGTCTGGTGATCGGTCGCCACGGTGGCGCCAGGGGGAGCGCCGGCTCTCGCCCACTCCCCGGCCAGCTGCATCGTCGACGGGACCTCGGAAAGAAACCGCACCGGGTAGTCGAAGCGCCCGTGCCAGAGCGCCGCCATCACTTCCGGCAACGGCCCGTCGGGCAAGGCCAGCAGGCGGTAGCCGCGGCCCGTGACGGCCTCGATGCGGCAGCCCGCCGCCACTAGGCCGCCGACCTCCCGGCCGACCATCGCGCGCGACACGCCGAGTCTCCTGCCGATCTCGGCGCCGGAGACGAAGTCCCCGCCCCGCAGCATGGCTAGAATGCGTCCGCGATCCGCCACCACCAGCACCTCCCCCTGAGACGCCTTACGTCCTGCGCCAGGCTGGCCGCAAGCAACGGGGCCAGCGGGCGGCCATCCGGCAAGCGCTGCGCGGGCCTCACCTCGAGGAGAGGCTCCAGAACGAAGCGGCGGCGCAAAAGTCCAGGATGCGGCAGCATGAGGGCTGGATCGTCCATCTCCCTGTCGCCGAACAGCAGGAGGTCGAGATCGAGCGTGCGCGGCGGCTTGCCCGGCGCCCGGACGCGTCCCAGCGCGGCCTCGGTGCCAAGGAGACGATCGAGAAGTGCCCGCGGCGGCATCGCCTCGGGCACCAGCAGGATGGCCACCGCGTTCAAATAGTTCGGCTGCGCGATGCTCGTCTCCACCGGCAGGCTCTCGTAGAGGGACGAGACGGCGAGCACCGGCAGTCCGAGAGACCAGAGCCCGCGCCTCAGCGCGGCCTCGGGCCGCCCCAGATTCGCTCCGAGCCCGACGGCGGCCTCAATCATCGCGGCCGATCTCGACCTCCGCCTCCACGCCGTCGGCGACGCCGCCGAGCGGCGCGTGCGGCTTGCGCACGTGCACCCGCACCCGCTCCGCCTGCGGGAACTGCTCCAGGAGCGCCTGAGCGGTCCGCTCCACCAGCGTCTCCAGCAGCCTGAGACTCGGTCCCTCGAAGATGGACCTGGCGGTGCGGTAGACGTAGCGGTAGTCCACCGCCTGCTCCACCGCGTCGGACTGCGCGACATCACGGAAGTCGTAGCTGATCTCGATGTCCACCAGGAAAGGCTGGCCGAGCCCACGTTCATGTTTGTAGTTGCCGTGGCGGCCGTAAAAGACGAGCCCGCGCAAGGCGACCTTCCTATTCATCCTCGCACCGTCCGATCCGCGACACGCACGGCGTCCACCATCTCGGTGACGTCGTGCACGCGCACAATATCCGCGCCCAGCGCGACCGACAGCGCACAAGCCGCCACCGTCGCCGCGAGCCGGTCCTCGATCGCCTTGCCGGTCGCCGCCCCGAGAAAGCTCTTGCGCGACGGCCCGGAGAGGACAGGATAGCCGAGTCCTCTCAGACTTGGCAGCATGCGCAGCAGCGCATAGTCGTCCTCGGGCTTCTTGCCGAAGCCGAAGCCGGGGTCGAGGACGATCGCGTCGCGCGGGACGCCCAAGGCCTCCGCCGCCCGTGCGCGATCGCGCAGGTGGCGCCGCACGTCGTCGCCGACGTGGTGGTAGCCCGGCTCCTCCTGGGCGTGCATCAAGATGACCGCCGCCCCGTGGCGCGCAGTGCCGGGCAGTAGCTCGGGGTCCGCGAGTCCACCCGTCACATCGTTCACGATCTCGGCGCCCAGGCGCAAGGCGGCCTCGGCGACCGGCCACTTGTAGGTGTCGATCGACACGGGGACCTGCAACTGGCCGCGCAGCTGCTCAAGCACGGGCACGACGCGCCGCAGTTCCTCGTCGAGCGATACCCTGACGCCGGCTAGGCCCCCCGCTGTACGGTGCGCCTTCTGGTACCACCGCGTCGACTCCCCGCCGATATCGATGATGTCGGCACCGGCAGCCTGCAGCTCGAGCGCGTGGGCCACAGCCCGGTCCACGGCGCTGTAGCGCCCGCCGTCCGAGAAGGAGTCCGGAGTGACGTTGACGATGCCCATGACGTAGGTGCGCTCGCCGAGCGGCAGTACGCCGCGCGGCAGGCGCAGACCCCGCGGTGTCCGCTCCAGGGCCTGCGCTCCCAGCGACCGCCAGGGCTCGCCCAGTTCCACCAGCATGGACCGGATCGCGGCAGGGGGGGCGCTGAGTAGCGCCCCCCCTTGCCCCCGGGTCAGCTGCGGCAGGTCCGGGCCGTCGTAGCCCTCGAGGAAGAGGTGCACAGGGCGCGCCGGCCCCAGGCCGACCTCCTCGAGGACGTCCGCCCGCCAGGGCGACTGCGGCATGCCGAGAACCCAGGCATCGGCCATTTTAGAAGAGCCCCTTGATCTGGCCCTCGGGCGTCAGGTCGATCTTCTCGGCGGCCGGAACCTTGGGCAGGCCGGGCATCGTCATGATGTCGCCAAGCAGCGGCACCACGAATCCGGCGCCCGCGGAGAGCCGGACGTCGCGCACGGTGACGCGGAAGCCCTTCGGCCGGCCGAGGAGCTTGGGGTTGTCGGAGAGCGAGTACTGGGACTTGGCCATGCAGACCGGCAGGTCGCCATAGCCGAGCTCGGTGTAGCGGTCGAGGTTCTTCTGCGCGGGCGCCAGGTAGTCGACGCCGTCCGCTCCGTAGATCTCCTTGGCGACGCGCTCGATCTTCTCCTTGAGCGACAGGCTGCTCTCGTAGAGCGGGTGGTAGTCGCCAGGCTGGTTCGCCGCGCGCACGACGGCCTCCGCGAGCGCGACGCCGCCGTCGCCGCCCTTCACGAACACCTCGGAGAGCACCATCTCGACGCCGAGCTGGTGGGCGCGGCTCTCGAGCAGGGCGATCTCGGCCTCGGTGTCGCTCGGGAAGCGGTTGATGGCCACGACCGGGTTCAGCCCGAACTGGCGCACGATCGCGACGTGCTGCTCGAGGTTCGGAATGCCCTTCTCGAGCGCGCCGAGGTCCTCCTGGGAGAGGTTCTTGAGCTCGGCGCCGCCGTGCAGCTTCAGCGCGCGGATCGTCGCCACGAGTACCACCGCCGACGGCTTGATGCCCGCCTTCGGCGCCACGATGTCCATGAACTTCTCCGCGCCGAGGTCGGAGCCGAATCCGCCCTCCGTCACGACGTAGTCGGCCAGCTTGAGGGCGAGGCGCGTGGCCTGGATCGAGTTGTTGCCGTGCGCGATGTTCGCGAACGGGCCGCCGTGGATCAGGGCGGGCGTATTCTCGAGGGTCTGGACAAGGTTGGGCTTGATCGCGTCCTTCAGCAGGGCCGCCATCGCTCCGTCCGCCTTGAGGTCCTTCGCCGTCACGTAGGTGCCGTCGTAGCGGCTGCCCACCACGATCTTGCCGAGGCGCTCCTTGAGGTCCTTCAGGCTCGTCGAGAGGCAGAGGATCGCCATGATCTCGGACGCCACCGTGATCATGAAGCCGGACTCGCGCGGAATGCCGTTCGCCTTGCCGCCGAGCCCGAGCACGATGTTGCGCAGCGCGCGGTCGTTCATGTCGAGGACGCGCGGCCACGTGATCGTGCGCGCGTCGATACCGAGCGCGTTGCCCTGCTGCAGGTGGTTGTCGAGCATGGCCGCCAGGAGGTTGTGCGCCGAGGTGATCGCGTGGAAGTCGCCGGTGAAGTGGAGGTTGATGTCCTCCATCGGAACGACCTGCGCGTACCCGCCTCCGGCGGCGCCGCCCTTGATGCCGAAGCACGGTCCCAGCGACGGCTCGCGCAAGGCGATGATCGCGTTCTTGCCGATCTTCGAGAGCGCCTGGCCGAGTCCGACCGTCGTCGTCGTCTTGCCTTCGCCCGCCGGCGTCGGGTTGATCGACGTGCAGAGAATGAGTCGGCCGTCCGGCCTGTCCTTCAGCCGCTCATACACCTCGAGCGGGATCTTCGCCTTGTACTTTCCATACTGCTCAATGTCGTCCGGCCCGAGATCCAGCTTCTTCGCGATCTCGGTGATCGGGAGCATCTTCGCCGCTTCGGCGATCTCGATGTCACTCAGCAACCTTATTCCCTCCATGGACGGCCCCCGGGGCAGACCGTCAGCTTTGGCCACACACGCGACAAGTATATCTCTTTGCGTCTCCCCGTGGTTCAGGCCCGAACGGACCATTTGAATACGGGGGGTATATAGCGCCAGATGCTGGTGGCAAGCGGTTTCCGGGATCTCCCTGTGCGGGGCGTCCTGCGGGAAGACCGTGCGACCGCCTGCGCGAGCGCCCGCGCGGGCACGGCAAACGCGATCCGCCTACCCCCCGCCACCTGCAGCGTGGCCATCCCGATCACCTGCCCGGACAGGTCGATCAGCGGTCCACCCACGTTGCCGGCATGGATGGGCGCATCGGTCTGAAGCAGGGGCCGCACGCCACCACCAGGCGCGAGCATGTCCCGCGCGCCGGCCGACACCACGCCGAAGGCGGCGCTTTGCCGCCCCAGCACCAAGACCCAGCTGCCCGCCGCCGCCGGGCGCCTCGCCAGGGGCAGGGCCTGCAAAGGCCGGGACGGCCGCACGTGCAGCACGGCGACGTCGTCGGCCGCGTCGAGGTCGATGCGCTGTACACGTAGATGGGTACCCGTCGGCGCGGTGCGCACATCCACGCGCCGCGCCCCGGCGACGAGACGGGCGCTCGTCAGAATCGCCCCTCGCGGATCCACGACGAAACCGCTGCCCACGAGCCGCACGGCGATCCCGTGACCCGCCGCGGTGACGGTGCCGGCGGGCATCAAGGCGGCGACCTGCACCACCGCCGGCGCCGCCCGCCGCACGGCCTGGGCGGCCGCATCCCGGGACAGGGCCGTTCCCGCCTGGGCAGGCTGTGCCTTCTTGGGTCCCTGCACCGTGCAGCCAGCCAGCAGGAAGAGCGCGAGGGCCATCGCGGCCGCGGTCACCGGCGCGAATCTGGGCACCTCTCGGCCTCCCCCGGGAAGATGCGCCTAGTATGGGCAAGCGGCGCCACTTCGCTCCTTCCGGGTCCGATATGCCGGGGCCCGGCCGCGGTGCGGCCGGGCCCCGTGTTGCGGTTCGGCTCAGCCGGCGCTCTCCACGATCGATACCGATCGGCGCGGCGTATGGAACTGTTCCTGCAGCCGCCTGCCGACATCGTCGGCCGTGACCTCCTGCAGCAGGTCGTGGACCGCCATGAGGTCGAGTCCCCGCAAGGCATACTCGCTGAACGCGTGCGCGACCGCCTCAGGCGCGTTGAAGAGCGCCACGAACTCGCCGAGGCTGCGGCGGCGGCTGCGCTCCACGTCCTTAGGGTCGAGGCCGCGCATGAGCGTCTCGCCGAGGAGCGTCTCGACGCGCGCGAGCAGGCGGTCGGGGTCCGGCGTGGGGCCGCCGAGCACCGACGCGGCGTAGCCGTCGCCGGAGAAGTAGCTCGAGGAGAACTGCTGGCCGATGAGACCCTCCTCGTACAGCTGGCGATGGATCTCGGACGAGGGGCCGAAGAGCACGTCGAGCAGGATCTCCATGATCACCTCGCGCCGCAACGCCTCTTCGGGCGGGGCTGGATCGTCCTTGAAGCCGATCGTGATCAAGGGCACCCCGACCGCCATGCGCTGGCGCGTCATCTCCTCGGCCACGGGCCGCGGCTCCTCCGGGTAGACGCGGCGCAAACCCGGCTCACCCGTTCCGCCCACAGCCTTGCGCGCCATCGCGAAGACCTCCGCGGGGTCGACATCCCCCGCCACCATGAGCACCATGTTGCCGGGCTGGTAGAAGGTCCTGTGACAGAGGAACAGCTCGTCCGGGCCGATCCTGCGAATCGATTCGAGGGTGCCGCCGATCTCCACGCGCACCGGATGGCGCTGGTAGAGAGCGGCGAGAAGGTTCTGGAACACCACGGAACGTGGATCGTCGAGGTACATCCGCAGCTCCTCGGCGATGATGCCCTGCTCCTTCTCGACGTTCTCCTCGGTGAAATACGGTCGCTGGACGAACTGCAGCAGGAGGTCGAGCGCCTCGCGGAAATGCTCGGTCGTCGAGAAGAGGTAGCTCGTGGCGCCGTAGTTCGTATAGGCGTTCGACATCGCGCCGAGGGCGGAGAAGCGCTCCGCGACGTTGCCGTCCTTCTCCTCGAACAGCTTGTGCTCGAGAAAGTGCGCGATCCCGGCCGGCGTCTCGCGCAGCTTGCCGTCCCGGTCGACGAAAGTCTGGTCGCAGGAGCCGTAGCGCGTCGAGAAGCTCGCGTAGCGGGTGGCGAACCCCGGCTTCGGCAGCACGTAGCAGCTCAGCCCCGAAGGCAGGACCTCCTGCCAGATCTCCTCGCGCAGGGCGGGCACCTCAATCTTCGTCGCCATCGCCATCGCCCTCCCCGTCGAGGAAATAGACCGTGTCCAGCGTGAGTCCCTGCGCCGCCGCCACGATCTCGTCCCGCTCCACCGCGGCAAGGGCGGCGATCCGGCGCTTGGGCTCCGTCGGACGCCCCGCCGCGCGCAACTCGAAGTCCGTCATGATCGCCTCGCTGGGCGCGTCCTCGGACTGTTCGATCTGCGTCGCGATGCCCTTCAGCGTATCCTCCGCCTCCTGCGGCCGGAACTCGCCGCGCCGCAAGACCTCGAGCTGCTCCAGCACGAGGTCCTGGGCCGCCTGCCGGTTCGCCGGGGCGATGCCCAGATGCACAAAGAGGAGGCCCTTGAGCCCGTCGACCTGGGACTGGGCGTAGTAGGCCAGGGAGTGGCGCTCGCGCACCTCCTGGAACAGCCGGGAGTGGCTGAAGCCGCCGTAGATCCCGTTCATCATCGAGAGCGCCGGGTACCCGGGGTCCCAGGCGTGCAGGCTCGTCGTGAAGCCGATGGCCAGCTTGCCCTGGGTGACGGGCTGGCGCTCGCGGACCTCGCGGGGACTGGCGGGCGCCGCGTGCGACGTCGCAAGGACGGGTGGCCGCACCTCGCGGCGGCCGATGCGGGCCAGCAGCCGGCGGGCATGATCCTGCGCGGCGGCGCTCTCCAGGTCCCCGACCATGTAGATGGCGAGCGGTGCCCGCCTGAGCGTTTCCTGCCAGTGGCGCCAGAGGCCTTCTCCCGTGTGCCGGTCCAGGTCCTCGAGGCGTCCGAGGCGCGGGATGGCGTATGGCTCATCGCCGCACATCGCCTCGACGAGGCGCAGCTGCGCGTAGTGGGCCTTGTCGCTGTAGATGCCCTGGATGCGACGGCGCAGGTTCTCCCGCTCCTGGGAAACCCACTCGCCGCGCAGGCCGCCGCTCTCAAGCGGCGGCTCGGTGAGCACGTCGCCCAAAAGCGTCATGGCCTCGGGCAGCGGATCCTCGCCGGACAGGTAGCTACTTTGCGCCACCTCGAGGTGGAAGATCGTGACCTGCTCCTCGCCAAACTTCAGCACGTCGGCGCGCAGTTCAGCGCCGAAGAGCATGTCGAGCCGGCGCGAAAGCAGGATGGTCTGCGGCAGGCTGCGGGTGCCGCGCTGCAGGATCATCGGCACCAAGGCACCAGCGCTTGCGCCCTGGCTGAGGGGCGCCCGCAGCAGCACGCGGACCGTCGTCGTCTTGAATTTGGGCGTGGACCAGAGGAAGAGCGATGCGCCAGACTCCAGAGGCGTCTCGATGAAGGCCAACAGTTGGGCCGGGCAGAGCCCGGCCTCCCTCCCTTCGCCATCCGATGCGATGACGCCCCTATTCTTACCGACCCGCGGGTTCTCCTGTCAGCGTTGGCGCTGCACCACCCGCACCGCGCCGTTGGTCGTGGAGAGTTCGGCCTCGACGTCTCCTTCGCTGCCGCTCGTCCGCCCGCGCAGCCGTCTGCGGCTGAAGTCGCGCACGTCCTCCTCCACCGCGAGGTCGGGCATGTCGACGGAGATCGGCCCGTGCACCGTCTCCGCGGCGAGCTTGCAGGAGATGCCGCGGGCGAGTTCCAGTTCCACGGCGCCATTGAGCGTCTGCAGCCGGCAGCGCCCGCCCTGGACGGGCTTCAGCTCGGCTTCGATGCGCCCGTTGCGCGTCATCGCGTCCACATCCCGCAGAGCGCCGCGCAGGGCCACGCGCCCGTTGTACGCCTCCACGCGCACCTTGCCGGCTTCCTTGGCCGATACCTCGATCGAACCGTTGCGCGACGCCACCTGCAGGTCGCGGATGCTTGGCGCATCCACCTGCACGCGGCCGTTCTGGGTGTCAAGCCGCAGCGTCTCGACGGGGAGATCGTCGATGCGGACGCGGCCGAGCCGCTGGGCCACGGTTCCGCCGAGTCTGGTGCCGGCAGGCAGGTAGACGTCCAAGGTGTATCCCACGAACGGTATGCCAATGCCGAAGCCGTAGCGCGCCCGGCCCTCCACGCGCAGCGTGCGTCCCTCGAGCCGCACATCCGGTGGCGGCGGCACCTCGCCGAAAAACGGCCGACCGACGCTCCAAACGGCGCGACAGACGCCTTCCTCGCCCGGCATCAAGGCAAGCCCGAAATCTCCGTCGACGCGCAGTTCGAGCGGCTCTTCAGACTCCTGCAGCTCTGCGTGCAGCAGCTCCTGCACATCCGGCTCGGTGTGTTCGCGCACCACCCGGCCGACGCCCGAAAGGCTGTCCTCGACCACGGTACGCAGGTCGCGCAGGGTGCCACGCTCGTGCGAGCGCAGAAGTTCCTCGCCTTCGTCCGCGGAAAGCTTGCCCTCCGCTACGAGTCGCAGCACGCGACGTTCGAAGTCTCCCACAAGGCATCCTCCTTCAGCGGTCCTCGGATTCGTCCGGTGTCTCGATCTCGAGCAGGCGGAGCGCCTCATCCGCCCGCAGCTCGCCTCGCCGCAGTCTCTGCAGCACCGCCTCGCGGCCCCCGCGCGCGGGCGGGGCAAGGGCCGAGACGATCTCGTCGAGTTGCCCGCGCAGGGTCTGGTAGGAGACCGCGAATTCGCGCTCGAGTTCCTTCAGGTTGCCTCGCGCGGCGAGAAACCGTTCGGCGAAAAGTTGCTGGGCCGGCGTGAGGCCGCGCAGGCCCGGCCGGAACTCCCCCTGCACCCTCGTCTGGCAGCGCGGGCAACGCAGTTCAACCACCTGCATGCCAGCACCACAGCCCGGACAGAGCGGCAGGCCCTGCACCTCCATGATTTGATCCCCTTTCGGCACAATCTTGCCACCGCTAGGCGCACTTTTCAACCTCTGGGCCATTGTACCCAAGGACAATCGCGGACATGGAAAGAGCGCACGGGACGATCCCCGTGCGCTCAGCGCTCCCCTGCCTCAGATCGCCAGTTCCTTGCCCTCGATCATCGCCTCGAGCTCCGCGCCCTCGATTGTCTCGACCTCGAGGAGCTTCTCCGCGATGCGGTGCAGCGTCTGCCTGTTGTCCTGCAGAAGCTGCTTCGCGCGCTGGTAGCACTCCTGCACCACTCGCCTGGTTTCGCGGTCGATCATCGCCGCGATCTCCTCGGAGTAGTTGCGGTCGCGCATCAGGTCGCGGCCGAGGAAGACCTGGTCCTGCTTCGTGCCGTAGGTCATGGGCCCGAGGGCCTCCGACATGCCGAACTCGGTGATCATCCGGCGAGCCATCTTCGTGACCTTGTCGAGGTCGTCCGCGGCTCCGGACGTGATCTCGCCGAACACGATCTCCTCCGCGGCCCTGCCGCCGAGCGCTCCCGTGATGCGGTCGAGGATCTCGTCCTTCGAAATGAGATAGCGGTCCTCGTTCGGCATCTGCAAGGTATAGCCGAGTCCCATGCCGCGCGGGATGATCGTCACCTTGACGACGGGGTCGGCATGCGGCAGAAGGTGTCCCACCAAGGCGTGACCCACCTCGTGGAAGGCGACCTGGCGCTTCTCCTTCTCGTTCATGACGCGCGTCTTCTTCTGCGGGCCGGCGATGGTGCGCTCGATGGCCTCGTCGAGCTCCGGCATGCCGATGCGCTTCTTGCGCCGCCTGGCGGCGAGCAGCGCCGCTTCGTTGAGGGTGTTGGCCAGATCGGCGCCGGTGAAGCCCGGCGTGCGCTTGGCCACCTGCTCGAGGTCGGTTCCGGGCTCGAGCGGCTTGTTGGCCGCGTGCACCGCGAGGATCTCCTTGCGTCCCTGGAGGTCCGGACGGTGGATGACCACCTGGCGGTCAAAACGGCCAGGCCGCAGCAAGGCGGGATCGAGGACGTCCGGGCGGTTCGTGGCGGCGATCACGATGATCCCTTCGTTGATGCCGAAGCCGTCCATCTCGACAAGCAGCTGGTTCAGCGTCTGCTCGCGCTCGTCGTGGCCGCCGCCGTAACCCGCGCCGCGCATGCGGCCGACGGCGTCGATCTCGTCGATGAACACGATGCAGGGCGAATTCTTCTTGGCCTGCTCGAAGAGGTCGCGCACCCGGGAGGCGCCGACGCCCACGAACATCTCGACGAAGTCGGATCCGGAAATGCTGAAGAACGGGACGCCCGCCTCGCCGGCCACGGCGCGCGCCAACAGAGTCTTGCCGGTACCGGGCTCGCCGAAGAGCAGAACGCCCTTCGGGATGCGCGCCCCCAGTTCGACGTAGCGCTTGGGATGCTTGAGGAAGTCCACGACCTCCGCGAGCTCCTCCTTGACCTCCTCGACACCCGCCACGTCGTCGAACGTGACGCGCTTACGGTCATCCGTGTGCAGGCGGGCCCGGCTCTTGCCGAACTGCATCACGCGGTTGCCGCCGCCCTGTGTCTGCTGCATCAGGAAGAACATCACCGCGGCCAGGAGCGCCACCCAAAGCAGCGTGTTGAAGAGCGTGCTGTCGTACCACGGGGTCGTGGAATTGGAATACTTGAAGTTGACGCCGTTCTTGCTCAGCAGGTCCTGCAGGCTCGTTGTCGCGTAAGGCGAGATGGTCGTCTGGAACGTCTTACCGCTGATCGTCTTGCCCGTCAGGGTATCCCCGTTGATGGTCGCGCTCTTGACCTCATGCCGCTGGACCACGCTGACCATCTGCGTGTAGGTGTACTGCGTGACATTGGCCGGCTGCGCCGTGTGCACGTACTCGAGCACCATGAGAAGCAGAACGAGCATCACGAGGGGGAACGTGATGCGCCGGAAGATATTGTTGTTCACCGACGCCCGGCCTCCTTTCGCGGGCTCTCATACACGGGCCACGCGAATCGGTTCATTCTAGCACACTCCAAAGTTTCGCAACAACGTCCGCCGACCAGGCCCAGACCGTCCTACCGCTCCCCGCATCGGTCGAACGAGCACGGCCAGGCAGCCAAACCGGCCTGCCCTCGAGACAGACGACCGGCAGTTCATCGCGGAGCGGACGCGGCACCTTCGCATCCACCAGGATGTCCTGCAGCTTGCGCGTTCCGCCTGGAAGCCGCAAGCGGTCTCCCGGGCGTCTGGGCCGCACCGTGATGCGGCCGGGTCCCACCTCGGCCGAGATGGCGCCGTCGGGCGGCGCTCCGACACCGAACCTCAGGTCCTGCCAAAGAATCTGCCCTCTCTCTGGCAGCTCGCACCACGGCGGCGGCTGCCGCAACCGGAACAGGAGCCCGCGCTCGAGCAGCAACTGCCTCGTGATGGCGCAGCGACCGTCGCTTGCCAAGACTGCCATGCAGGCGCTGAGACTGTCTGCGTCAGACGTCACACCTTCCCGCTTCAGCACCTGACGCAAGGCGCGTCGCCGCAAGGCGCCCGGCGCCTCCCGCAAGGGGCGAAGGTCCAGGGCGTGTCCCCGGCCCTGGAGATCGGCGACGAGCCGCGCGGCCTGCTGCTCGAGCCAGTCGTCCTCGTCGCGGCGGATGGCCGCGAAGCGGCCGAGCGCCGCGAGCACTTCGGGATTCTCGCCGCGCAGCCGCGGCAGGACCTCGATGCGCATGCGGTTGCGGGCAAAATCCAGCGATTCGTTGGTCGGGTCGTCCGCAAAGGCAAGCCCTTCGGCAAGGCAGTACTGGCGCAGGGATGCGCGCGGCACGCCGAGCAGGGGCCGCCAGAGCGGCGGGCGCCAGACCGCCATGCCGCCCGCGAAGGCGGTGCCCCGCACGAGCTGGAGCAGAACCGTCTCGGCCTGGTCGTCCGCCTGGTGTCCGAGCGCGATCGCGGCGGCACCCAACGCCTCTGCCGTTCGCCGCAGAGCGGCCATGCGCCCCGCGCGCGCCTGGGCCTCGCTCGCCCTGCCAGGTGGCGGCAGATGCACGAGACTCCAGCCGACGCCGGCCTCGCGGGCCAGGCGCGCGCAGAGTGCCGCCTCCCGCGCCGCGGATTCCCTGCGCCAGCCGTGGTCGACATGGCAGAGATGGAGCTCGAGCAGCCCCTCGTCCTTCAGACCGGCCAGGATGTGGAACATGGCCACGGAATCCGGGCCGCCCGATACGGCGGCCAGGATCCTGCGGCCGCGTAGGCCCGCCGCCTCCGTCTCTCGGCGGACGAGCGCCCTGAGTTCCTGCATGGGGCCCGGCTTCGACGTCTCTGCCCGCGGTCCTGCCGCTAGTGCTGCGACAGCGCGCCGAGCACCCTCACCATGTCGCGCAGGCGCCGCACGCGGCGGATCCAGGCGCGCGGCGTGAAACGCCCGGACAGCCCTTCCTGCAGGAGCCGCCAGAGCCGGCGATCCTCCGTTGCCCACGGGGGCTCCTCTCCCGGCACGCTGCCGCCTGCCGCCAGCATGGCGGAAGCCAGCCAGCCGAGGTCGAGCGGGCCGTCGTCGCAATTCTGCCAGCGACCGGGCGCCGCAAGGCGCCAGCGCCGCTCGTGCACACTGTAGATGATCTCGTCGGAGGCCACCGCCGTGAGCTCCACGGAATGCTTGGCGAGCACCTCGAGCGCCAGGCCGATGTCGAAGCCGAGCCCGCGCAGCTCGTTCGGCGACAGGCGACGGCCTTCCTCGAGAAATGTCGTGAGGGTATAGCCGGCCAGCCACTCCGTCACCAGGTAGGAGAGCCGCCCGCCGGGCATGTCGCCGCACTCGCGCACCTGTGGCAGAGTCCCTTGGGGCAGTCGCCGCGCTAGGGCGGCGCGAGCGTGCAGGATCTCGCTGCGGCCGATCTCGACCGTCCAGGCGCGCCCTGCCTCGTCCAAAGCCCAGAAGCTGCGCTCGCCCAGCGCCACCCCGATCTGGTAGCGATGCGACTCGCCCCAGATCACCGGCCGGTCGACCGCTTCGCCCATGGGACACGCCTCCTTCCGCCAGCATTCTTTCCCTGATCGGCCAAAGCTATCCCGGCCGCCACCGTGCGCCGGTGCCACGGCAGGATCTCCGTCCCGCCGCCCTGGGGATAGAACGCGGCGACCAGCACCGTCGCGTCGTCCCGCGGCTTGGACCGCCTGCCGAGCGCCGCGTCCAGGATGGCTTCCGCCAGGAACTGCGGGTCACGGCCGCCGAGCGTCTCCAGGATCGCCTCGAGCCACTCGCCGCGCTGTCCCGGCATGGTCTCGAGCACGCCGTCAGAAACGAGGACGAGCCTGTCCCCAGGGTGCAGCGACAGGTGCTGCACCGTGGCTTCGGCATCGGGCAGGACGCCCAGCGGCAGGGCTTCGCCGCGCAGCACCTGCACGCCGTCGCTGCGCCAGAGATAGGTTTCCGGGGCTCCGATCTTGAGCGACGCCACCTCGCCGGCGACGAGGTCGACGAGCGCCACGTCCAGCGTCGCGTACCCGTCACCGCCCAAGGCGCGCCGCACGGCGTTCGTGCTGCGCACCGCCAGAACCGGGTCCATACCGGTCGCGATCAACCCCTCGAGGGTGTCGAGGGCCCCCGCGCTCTGCTCGGCGGCGGCGTAACCGGTGCCCATGCCGTCCGAGAGCGCGATCAGTAGGCGTCCTTCCTCGAGCTCTCGCGCGAGATAGCTGTCGCCGCTCAGACCCGCCTGCCCCTTGGCGAGCTGCGCGATCCCGCAGGCGTAGTGGATCCGGGGCGGCAGAGGCGCCGTCGGCGGCGCGAAGGCCCAGCCAAGCATCTGGCGCACGCCCAGCAGGACGTCGTGGGCAAGGGTCCGCTCGGCCTGCAAGAGCCGACGCACGTTGGCCTCCGCGCGCAGGCGGTCTCCGGCCAGCGAAACCGCGGTGGCCACCTGATCGGGACGCGGGCAGCGCTGGCGCAGCTCCGGCGGCAGATCGCCGCCGCTGGCGGGGCGTCCCTCCTGGCGCAGCATCAGCTCGCGCACGCCGGTATATGTGCGGTAGAAACCTTGATCCCAGCAGGTGCGCTCGAGCGGACAGCCACTGCAGACATGCTCGCGCACGCTGCCGAGATAGCGGGCCACGTCGGCCTCCTCGGCGGACGTGGCCGCCACTTCCGGCGAGAGGGCCCGGATCAGGGCGTCGAGCTGGCCGAGGGCGACCCCCACGCGCTCGTCGGGCCCTGTCGGCGCCTTGGGCGGCGGCGGCTCGAAGATCCGTCGCAAGGCGGCGAACGCCTTGTCCGGCACCGCTTGGCCGAGCACCAGCAGACCGAGGGCGCAGCCGACGACCGCCTCTCCCGCCTCGAGCGGCAGCACCGGCAACGCGAGCGCCAGCGGCGCGACGAGCCCAAGCCAGCCCCAGAACGGGCCGTAGCGCCGCAACGTCGCCCCGAGAGCTCCACCGGCCGCCAGCCATAGCCCCGCCGCTGGCGGCACCGACGTGCCGAGCGCAAGAACCGCGCCGAGCGCGAGAGCGAGCTGGGCGGCGGGCAGGCGACAGCGCAGCGCGATGAACACGACGGCGACGGCGAGCACGAGGTCCGGGTGGAGCAAGGGGGTCCTGGCAGCCTGAAGGGACCAGACGGCCGCCAGCGCGAGCAGGCCGGCGGCGAACTGGCGCTGCTGCGGGTCGTCGCCCAGGAGGGTTCGCCAGGCGAACGCGACCGTCCAACCCCCGAAGACGGTTACTGGCACAAGAAGGAAGCGGGCCGCATCCCCGTGCAGCGCCAAGGCGAGCGGTAGCGCCAGGATGCCGGCGAGCACGGGACCGCCGACGCCACGGCGCAGGCGAGGCCATATGCCCTCGCCAACCGCGAGTGGCAGCAGGGCAAGGGTGAGCAGGGCGGAAAACGCAGCGCCATCCGCCCCGCGCAAGACGGTGCCGACGACGGCTGCGAGCACGCCGACCACCGCGAAGGGCAACTCGACCAGCCCGCCGGCGGCCGCCAGACCCAGGGGCCAGGCAGGGTGGCCGATGGAGGCTTGTCCCAGGACCAGACCGAGAAAGCCGACGAGAATGACCCGGAGCCAACGTCTTCGGTCCGAAGGCGCATTTCCGCGTCCCGGCCGATCAGCCAATCAACCGCCCCCAGGCCGCAGCGTCTACCGCTGTGGTAGTCGTGCGTCGCGGACAGTATAGGCGCGTGTCGCAGCCTCGCCGTGGCGAACCCGGGCGACGGCCGTGCGACAGGATACGTGTTGGCGGAAACCACGGCACCGCGGCTGCCCCGAAGTCCCAGGGCAGCCGCGGTGCCGCTTGCTCTTCCTTATTACTCCCGGCTGCCCGATCTCAACTGCCGGGCGCCTCGCAGAGTTCGATCGCCTGGAGGGGACTCAGGCTACCCTCCGCGACCCCTTCGATACCGGGCAGATAACGGTCGAGCGTGGCCACATTGACGTGCAGGAGCCTGCGCAGGAAGGCCGTATTCGCCTCCGTCTGCCCGAGTTCGACGCTGGTCTTGAACCGCGTCTCCCCATCGCTGAAGTCCATCTCGAAGTTGCCGAGCACGAGGCCGAAGTTCGCCCGTGTCAGAAAGTCGGCCATGGCCTGCCTTGCCTCTTCGGGGACGGCCTTGGCCGTCACCGAATAGATCACGAGGGCGTTTCGCTCCTCGTCGATGTGGGTGTAGCACATCCAGCTGCCATGCTGGCCACGGAACCCCATCGCCAAGGTGGACTGGCCCTCGACGGGCGCGTACTGCCAGCCGTCCTCCTGCAGCAGCGCCTCGACCATCTCCCGTAGGGACATGACTGCACCTCCAACCCTGCCTGCGCAAGGCAGTATAGCATCTGCCCGGCAGGCCCGGCGTCAGCCCTGCCGCAGAGCCTCGATCGGATCGAGGCGGCTTGCCCGCATGGCGGGCCACATGCCGAACACGATGCCCACGACGAGCGAGAAGCCGAGCGCGAGGACGATGGAGTTCGTCGCCACCCCACCACTCCAGCCGAGGGCCGTCGCCATGATGCTGGCCCCGAGGCTCCCGAGCAAGGCGCCGATCGCGCCACCGAACAGGCTGAGGATGCCGGACTCCACGAGGAACTGCGTCAGGATGGCGCCGCGACGGGCCCCGATCGCCTTGCGCAGGCCGATCTCCCTTGTCCGCTCGGCGACGGTCACCAGCATGATGTTCATGATGCCGATGCCGCCCACCAGCAGCGAGATGCCGGCAATGCCTCCGAGCATCATCGTCAGGGTGCCGGTGATGGTGGAGAGCGTCGAGAGGATCTGGTCCTGCGAAACGACCATGGCCGCGTTCTGGTTGTCGAAGCGCGCGTTCATGACGGCCTCGATCTGGGCCACCGCGAGGGGGGCGATGCTCGCGGAACGGGCCTCCGCGATGATCGAGCTGACCTGGTTGCTGCCAAGGATCTCCTCGGCGGTGGTGATGGGCGTCAGGATGACGTCATCCTCGTTGGCGCCGAACGACCCGCCTGCGCTCTTGAGCACGCCGACCACCGTCAGGGGGGTACCGTTGACGTAGATCGTCTGCCCCATGCCCGAGCGCACCCCGAAGAGCTGCTGCTCCACGGTCTGTCCGATCACGGCGACGTCGCGCCGATAGGTGACGTCCGACGCGATGAGGTAGCGCCCCGCGGCGAGCGTGCGGCCCTGGATCTTCAGGGACTGGGGCGTCGTGCCCATCAGAGAGGTGGAGTAGGTCTGCGAGCCGAAGGCCGATGTCACCTGGCCGGTCATGAGAGGCGCGTCGGCGCTGATCTGCGGCACCACCTGCTTGAGCCAGGTCAGGTCCTGCGGGTAGTAGAGGACGGCGCCGCTGGAGCGCATCGGTGTGATCGTGATCAGGTTCGAGCCGAGGGACTGGATCTGCGATGTGACCGATCCGGTGGCGGCCTGTCCGATCGAGATCAGCGCGATGACCGCACCGACGCCGATGATGATGCCGAGCATGGTCAGGAACGCCCGCAGCTTGCCCAGCATCAGGCTACGCCACGCCATGCGGATGCTTTCCCAGATCATCACGGCTCCTGCACCTCCCCCGGGATGCGCCTGCGCTCTGGCGGAACCTCTTCGTCCGAGACGACCGCCCCGTCGCGCAGGTGGATGATGCGCTCGGTGTGCAGGGCGACATCCTCGTCGTGCGTGACGATCACGATCGTTCGACCCGTCTTGTGCAGGTCGAGGAAGAGGCGCATGACGTCCTCGCCGGACGTGGAGTCGAGGTTGCCCGTCGGCTCGTCCGCCAGGATGACATCCGGCTGCCCGGCCAAGGCGCGGGCCACACCCACGCGCTGCTGCTGCCCGCCCGAGAGTTCCATCGGGCGATGGTGGTGGCGGTCCGCTAGACCAACGGCGGCCAGCGCCTCTTCCGCCCGCTTGCGGCGCTGGGATCCGCTGAGGCCCCGATAGACGAGCGGAAGTTCCACGTTCTCGAGCGCCGTGAGCTGAGGGAGCAGGTTGTAGTTTTGAAAGACGAAGCCGATGCGGCGGTTGCGCACGTCCGCCAAGGCGTCATCGGACTTTCGCCCGACCTCTTCGCCACCCAGGAAGTACTGCCCCGCGCTGGGACGGTCGAGGCAGCCCAGAAGGTTCAGCAGGGTGGACTTGCCCGACCCGGAGGGGCCCATGATGGCCACCATCTGCCCCTCCGGGATCGCGAACTGGAGCCCGCGCAGGGCGTGCACTTCGAGACTGCCCATACGGTAGGTGCGCTTCAGATCCTCGACGCGGATGACCTCGGGCATGTCACTGCCCACCGTTGCCGCTGAAGCCACCGCCGCCACCGAAACCACCGCCGCCACCGAAGCCGCCGCCGCCACTGCCGGAG
>JAJZIE010000211.1 GCA_021810725.1 Bacillota bacterium
AGGTCGGTTTTCGCCAAGGTCCGACGTAGAGAGATTCGTGGTTGGACGTCGGGGCCGGTGCCGATCACTGTGGGGCGCACGCCGCCATCGTATGCGGGCGCTCCGGTCTGTGCCGCGTCCCTCGAAGACGATGCGTGGTGGGCCCAAGGCGGGGCCAAGGCCCGGACCTCGCGGTTGCCTCACCGCAAGGAGCCGCGCTCGGCGGGTGGCCCTAGGCGACGACTCACGAACACCATGGTGCTAATTGCAGGCCAAGCGGCGGCGTCAGTGCCGCACGAAGCGGCGGGGATCGAAGGCCCCGATGTCCGCTCTGGTCGTGCCGTCGAGAATGAGTTCGGCGAGCGCCTCGCCGGAAACCGGCGCCATGAACACACCGTTCATCGAATGGCCTGTAGAGACAAACGCGTTCTCCACCCCAGGCAGCCTGCCGATGACCGGCAGGCCGTCCGGCGTCATCGGCCGCATACCCGTCCAGGCCTGCCCCCGCTCGTCGGGGAGCGCCCGCAGGTACCTCGCGGCGGCCTTCCGAAGACCGTGGACGCGCTTTGCGTCGAGCGTGGTGTTGTAGCCCGAGAACTCCATGGTTCCGGCGATGCGCACCTCGTCCCTATACTGACTCAGGACGACCTTCGTGTCGCCGAAGTAGAGCGCGTGGCGGAAGGGTTCTCCTGGCGCGGGAAGTGTCACGCTGTACCCCTTGCCGGCCTCGAGCGGCAGACGCACGTTGGCCATCGCGGCGAGCTGGCGCGTCCAGACCCCAGCGGTCAGGACGAAGAGATCCCCCCCGATGCCCTCGCCTCGCGCAGTCGCGGCCGCGATCTTCCCGTCCCGCAGATCGAGACCGTCGACCCGCGTGTTGGCACGGAACTCGACGCCG
Source organism: Bacillota bacterium (assembly GCA_021810725.1). Taxonomy (GTDB): domain Bacteria; phylum Bacillota; class Sulfobacillia; order JAJZYS01; family JAJYTV01; genus JAJZQO01. Next base: position 878 of record JAJZIE010000211.1, read on the forward strand.
GCTTGCTCCAGGTGCCGCATGAGGCCGAGGCTGAGACTGCGCGGTTGGACATGGCGCTCCGCGGGAAGCAGCACGCCGCCGACCACCCGGTCTGAAAGATTGGACTCCAGGGCCTGCGCCGCATCCCGATCCAGGCGCTGCGGCGCGGGAAAGCCGTGCCGCTCGATCTTGCGCAGCTCCGCGAATTCCCTTTGCAGCCCCTGTTCATCCAGGAAGGCGACGAGGAGCCCCTCCTCGTGCATCTCGAATACGACACCATCGGCCCGCAGCCGGTCGAAGAGCTCGACCGTGCGCAAGTTGAAGGCGAGCATCGCCGCGAGTCCGGCATCCTGCTCGCTCTCGTTACAGTGGCCCCAGAAGCGGAGTAGCCAAGGGAGGAGCCGCGGCAAGGCTTGCGGCTTGATGTAGAGCGGGCTGTCGCCACGCAGGGCCCAGAGGAGGGACTGCAGGACGAGGCCAGGCCCTGGCAAGGGCGCGGACAGCGACGGGCAGATGAAGCCGGCGTTGCCGAACGAGCAGCCCATGCCGGGTTCCCCTGCGTCCACCACCGTGACGTCCAGGCCGTTCCCGCGCAGGTAATACGCCGTCATCAGCCCGATCATCCCGGCACCGATCACGACCGCCTGCTTCGCCAACTCAAGACCTCCAAGCCTTGCCGACATCGCCTGCTCGAGCGTTCGGTCCACGGACACATGGGACGTACGACGGCCATGGGCGGGCGACCTCCTTCACGGTTCGCCCCGCACGGATTGTCCCGCCGTCGACCGATCCATGTGCTCATCTGGGCAAATTCCTTCGTGCGAAGGGGGTTGACGGACCGTTGGGGCCTCCTGTATAGTGGCGCCTAAATATACCTGACGTCTCCGAGAGGAGCGGCCGGTATGGACGGTGGAAGTGCACTTAGGGTTCCGCACCCTTCGCGGGTGGGCTGGTCCGAGCAGTGCAGGCCCGGGCAACCGGGTACACCGCTGGCGCAAAAGGCCTGGCGGCAAGTTCCACGCAAGCTCTGCTTGCGCGGAGCGTGCGCCGGGCGATTTTGTTGCCTGGGGAATCGAGACAAACCAAGAGATCTTTGCGATGACGGGACGCGCATCCTCGCCCAAGGGCCAAAGAGAGCCGGTCTTGGCTGAAAGCCGGCGCCGCAGGGCGGGATGTCACTCCTCCCGGAGCAGTCCGCTGAACGTCCCGGTTTGTGATTCCCGGGACAACTAGGCGGACCGGCGAACAAAAGCCGTTATCCGTGGTCAAGGCCTGATGGAAACCGCTGCGTGCGGGCCGGAAGGTGAACAAGGTGGTACCGCGACACCGGCTCGCCCTTGATGGGCGAGCCGGTGTGTTTCTTTTACCCAATTTCCGGTGGGAGGTGATGGCGATGGAGTTCACCCTTGGCATCCTGGTCGACAACGAGGCGGGCGTGCTGGCACGGGTGGCGAGCCTGTTCAGCCGGCGCGGCTACAACATCCAGAGCCTCGCCGTCGGCCCGACCGACGATCCGGGCACCTCCTGGATCACCCTGCGCGCGGAGGGAGGCGAGGCGGTCCGGATCCAGATGCAGCGCCAGCTCGACAAGCTGGTTGAGGTGGTCGGGGTCTACCACATGGCGGAGGGCACTTCGGTGGAGCGCGAGCTGGCGCTGATCAAGGTGCGCACCGACGGGGGCCGCCGGGCGGAAGTGATGCAGATCGCCCAGACCTTCCGGGCCGGGGTGATCGACGTGAGTCCAAGATCGGTCGTGCTGGAGACGACAGGGGACAGCGCCAAGGTGAACGCGCTGATCGAGGTGATGCGCGACTTCGGGGTGCTCGAGGTCGCGCGCACGGGGGCGGTGGCGATGCTGCGCGGTCCGGGGGCATTGCCCGGCGACGGGGAGTCGCAGGGGGACCGTCCCGAGGCTCAGGCCCGCTAGTTCGAAGGGGGAGGCGGCGGCATGGCGAGGATCTACTACGACCAGGACGCGGACCGGGGAGCGCTCGCGGGACAGACGATCGCGGTGGTGGGCTACGGCAGCCAGGGGCATGCGCAGGCGCAGAACCTCCGCGACCGCGGCATGCAGGTGATCATCGGGATCCGGCCGGGCCGCACGGCCGACCAGGCGAAGGCGGACGGCTTCGAGGTCTACGGTGTCGCGGAGGCGGTGCGCCGCGCGGACATCGTGCACATCCTCCTGCCGGACGAGACCCAGCGGGCGGTCTTCCAGGAGGAGATCGCTCCGAATTTGCGGCCCGGCATGGCGATCGGCTTCTCGCACGGCTTCAACATCCACTACGGCCAGGTGCAGCCGCCGCCCGACGTGGACGTGTTCATGGTCGCCCCGAAGGCCCCCGGCCACCAGTTCCGCCGCCGCTTCACGGAGGGCGCCTCGGTGCCGGGCCTCCTCGCGATCCACCAGGACGCGACGGGCAGCTGCTACCGGCGCGGGCTCGCTTTCGCCTGGGGCATCGGCTGCACCGGCGCCGGCGTCATCGAGACGACGTTCCAGGAGGAGACCGAGTCCGACCTCTTCGGCGAGCAGGCGGTGCTCTGCGGCGGCGTCACGCAGCTGATCAAGAGCGGCTTCGAGACCCTGACCGAAGCCGGCTACCAGCCGGAGATCGCCTTCTTCGAAGTGATGAACGAGATGAAGCTGATCGTGGACCTGATGTACGAGGGCGGCATGAGCTGGATGCGCTACTCGATCTCGGACACCGCCGAGTATGGCGACATGACCCGCGGGCCCGAAATCATCGATCAGCACGTCAAGGAGAACATGCGCAAGGTCCTGCAGGCCATCCAGGACGGCAGCTTCGCCCGCGACTGGATCCTCGAGAACCAGGCGGGACGCCCGGTCTACCGCGCGCGCCGGCGCGAGGAGCGCCAGCATCCGCTCGAGGTCGTGGGGCGTGAGCTGCGGGCCATGATGCCATGGCTCGGCAGCAAGACCCCGCCCGACATGGCGACAGAGACCGAGCGGGCCAGCCGTTGAGGCGAGAGCAGTGAGAGGGGGGAGCGCGATGCGCCGCATCCGGATCTTCGACACCACCCTGCGCGACGGCGAGCAGTCTCCCGGCGTCAACCTGATGCGCGAGGAGAAGATCGAGATCGCGCGGCAGCTGGAGCGCCTCGGTGTCGACATCATCGAGGCGGGTTTCCCGATCACCTCCGAGGGCGACATGGCGGCGGTGCGGGCGATCGCCCGCGAGGTGCGCACGCCGGGGATCGCCGCCTTGGCGCGCACCCACCGGGCCGACATCGAGGCGGCCGCGAAGGCGCTCGAGCCCGCCCGGGCGCCCCGCATCCACGTCTTCACCTCGTTCTCGCCGGTGCACCTCCAGCACATGCTGCGCAAGTCGGAGGACGAGGTCATCGCGCTGAGCGTCGCCTCGATCGAGACGGCCAGGCGTTACGTCGACGACGTCGAGTTCTCCGGCCAGGACGCCATGCGCTCCGACCCCGCGTTCGTCTTCCGGGCGATCGCGGCTGCGATCGCGGCGGGTGCCACGACGATCAACATCCCGGACACCGTGGGCTACACCGCTCCCGAGGAGTTCGCGGCCCTGATCCGGGGCGTGCGCGAGGTGCCGGGCGCGGATCGGGTGCACATCTCGGTGCACTGCCACAACGACCTCGGTCTCGCCGTCGCCAACACGCTCGCGGGCCTCATGGCCGGCGCGGACCAGTGCGAGGTGGCCGTCAACGGGATCGGCGAGCGGGCCGGCAACACCTCGCTCGAGGAGGTGGCGATGGCGATCCGGACCCGCCAGGACTTCTTCGGGCTGGAGACGGGGGTCCAGG
>JAJZIE010000212.1 GCA_021810725.1 Bacillota bacterium
GCCAGGCGCTGCTGGACAGCGCTGTCCGCAGCGGCCAGGACCTCCACCAATGCCGCCTTGGCGCCTTGCAGGTCGGCGAGGCGCTCCTCGAGTTCCGTCCGGCGCCGCATCGCCTCCTGCAGGCGAGCCGGAGCCTCGGGCGACGCGCCACCGAGCTGCTGCAGGCGCTGACGCGCCTGCAGCAGCTCTTCCTCCGCGCCGGCAGGAAGTCCCGGCACTTTGCGGGTGAGCGCATCCTCGCCGTGGGCGGCAAGGAGCTGCCGCTCGGCCGACTGTCGCTCGCTCTCCAGCCGCTCGACTTCCTCGCGCAGGCCCGCGATCGCCTCGGCCGCACCTGCGGCGCGCCCTGTCGCCGCACGCAGGAAGCGCTCCAGCAGGCGTTCGAACGCCCTCAGGTCGCTTTCGAGCTTCTGCGCCTCGCGCCGGCGCTCCGCGATCACCTCGCGCCAGCGCTGGGCCGCCTCGCGGCGGGCCCGGCTTTCGGCAGCCTCGGCGCGACCCGCCTCGAGACGCCTCGCACTCTCCTCGACCTCTCTCTGCCCCTGCTCCATCTCGGCCTGGAGACGGTCCAACTCGCCGCGCAACCGCAGGAGCTCCTCGCGGGCCAGCGCTTCGTCGAGGGCCGCGGCCTGGAGCCGCTCCGCATCCGCCGATGGCGCCAAAGCGTCGATCCGCTCGAGTTCCGTGCGCAGTTGCGCCTGCTCCGCCTGGGAGGACTCCAGTTGGCGCGTGAGCCGCTCGCTCTCCTGACGCGCCCTGAGCGCCGCCGCAGCAAAGGTTTCGAGCTCCATCTGGGCGTCGTCTCGTGCCCGCGCCGCCTTCCTTTCGAGGGCGATCGCCTGGCCAAGCGACGCGGTCGCCTGGTCCTCACCGGCCTTGGCGGACCTGGCCTCAGCCTCCGCCGCCGCCAGCCGTTCGGCCGAAGGCATCCTGGGAAGTCGCTGCACGGCCTGCCCGCCGGTGAGCGCACCGCCCACCTGCACCACCTGTCCATCCAAACTCACGACGCGATACCGTCGCCCTGTCGCCGCCGCAACGGCCTGCGCAGCCGGCAGGTCCTCCGCAACCAGCGTCCTGCCGAGCCTCAGCCGCACCGCCGGGGCCAGTTCGGCCGGATACCCGCAGAGGTCGGCCAAGACGCCGAGACACGAGGTTCCTCGCGGCACCTGCGCCGAGTCTCCTGGCGTGAGGGCGTCCAGCGGCAGGAACGTCGCCCGGCCCGCGCCAGTCTGCCGCAGCAGGGCGATCGCGGCGCGCGCGGACTGCTCGTCCGTCGCCACGAGGTCGCTGGCCTGCCCGCCCAAAGCCGTCGCGAGCGCCAGGGCGAATCGATCCTCATGGGGCGAGACAAGCGTACCCAAGGTGCCTACGATGCCTTGAAGGCGACCCGCGCCGGCAGCGGCCAGCACTGCCCGCACCGCCGCCGGCGCGTGCCGCTCCGCCTCGCGCCTCTGATCGCGCAGCAGGGCCAGGGCGTGCTCGGCCTCCTCGCCCCTGGTCCGCGCCGCCTCCTCGAGCCGCCTCATGTCCTGCAGCGACGCTCTGGCTTGCTGCAGCTCCTGTTCGCTTGCGTTCAGGGCCTCAGCCTGTGCCGCAGCCCTGGCCTCGGCGGCTTGCGCCGCCGCCCGCCTCGCGTCTGCCTCTGTCTGAAGGCGCGCCGTCTCCACCGTACCGGCCGCCAATGCGGCCTCCACCTGCGGTCGCTGCGCCGCCGCCCGCAAAGCCTCGCGGCCGGCCGCGCCCATTTTGCGCAACAGGTCTTCGGCATTGCCAAGCCGCAGGCTGGCAGCGGCGGCCTGGCTCTGCACGGCCGCCGTCTCGCGCGCCGTCCGCTCCCGCGCCTCTGTGAGGGCCTCGTGGCGCTGGAGTGCGCCGCGCTCCCGCTCTCCCGCCGCCGCCGCCTGCGCCGAGCTGGCTTCGAGGCGGCCCGCCACCGACGCCGCAAGGCGATCCAGGTGACCGAGGCGAGCCGTAAGCCGGGACGCCAGTTCCGTGACCTCCGCCATCGCCGTCTCGCCGGTCCTGGTGGCCTTTGCGCTCGACCCTTCCTCGGCCGCCTGCGCCTCGAGGCGCCCTACCGCTCTCTGGCGCGCCTGGCCGAGGCGCTCGATGCGCCTGCGGCCCAGCGCGATCTCGAGTTCGGCGATGCGCCGCCGCAGTTGGACGGCCGCCTCCGCGCGCTCCGCGTCGAGCGCGAGCTCGGGCAGTTGCGCTTCCACCTCCGCAAGATGCGCCCGTTCGAGATCGGCCTCGTGGTCCGCCTTGGCCATTTCGAGCACCGCCTCGCGCCGGCGCTCGCGATAGACCGACGCACCCGCGGCGTCCTCGAGCAGGCGCCGCCGCTGCGCGGGGTCCTGGTTCACGACCTCCTCGACGCGCCCCTGACCGATCCAGGCGTACCCTTCCGCCAGGCCAAGATGCGCCACCAGCCGCTCGATGTCACGCGCGCGGCAGGTTACGCCCTGCAGGCGATACTCCGTCTCGCCGCCTCGGTAGACGCGGCGGACGATCTCCACCTCGCTCTGGTCGAGCGGCAGCAGGCGATCCGCGTTGTCGAACGTCAGCCGCACCTCGCACATGCTGGCGGCGCGACGCTGCGCCGACCCCGCGAACAGCACCTCTTCGCGGTTCTCCAGCCGCTGGTCGCTGGAGTGTCCGGAGGAGAGCGCCCAGCGCACCGCCTCCGTGAGGCTGGACTTGCCGGTTCCGTTCGGCCCGACAACGGCCGTAAACGACGGCGCGAGCTGCACCGTCGTAGGTTCGGCAAAGGACTTGAATCCTGAGAGATAGATCTCTTTGAGGTACAGGGCGGGTGAAATCCTTTCTGGCGTGCCGCGGCGGTGCGCGGCACGGCCCGTCAAATCCTGCTGCGAAGGCAGTGCCGTCCTAGCTTCGCGCAGGTGCCCGAGCCTTCCTGCCGGTGCCGCCTAGTGGCTTGCGGCCGTCTTCCGTTCCCGGCGGAAGATCAGGTAGGCCACGGTGAACAGGGCGGTCACGGCGAGGCCCAGCCCGAGCGGCAGCAGTTGCCGGGGTGCGAGAGGGGCGGTGGCGACGATGGCCAGGAGAAGCAGCAGTTCGAATCGGCCGAGCCAGGGGTGGAACGCCAGCTTCAGCTGCAAGTGGTCCGGCCTGTGTTCCTTGAGCCACTTGCGGTAGTAGATCTGGGTGCCGACGATCAGCATCCAGACGAAGATGGACTGGAAGCCGGTCGCCGTCACGAGGTAGAGGAACGCGCTCTTCGGCAGGAAGTAGGTCAAGAGGGTGACGATGATCAGCAAGACTCCCGTCACGCCGTTGGCCCAACGAGGGATGCCGCGAGGCATGCGCTGCAGTAGGTTCGGCGCGTCGCCAGCGCGGGCCAGGCCCGCAAGGACGCGGTCCGTCGCGAAGAGACCCGCGTTCATCGCGGAGAGCACCGCGAGCAGGATCACGCCGTTGAAGACGTCGACGGCCCATGGCCAGCCGAAGTGGTGCAGCGCCGTGATGAACGGGCTCTTGGCCGTGATCGGAACCGCCTGCCAGCCCACCACGCCCGTGATGGCAAGCACCGAACCGATGTAGAGCAGGTAGACGAGAATCGTCGCGTAGCGCACGGAATGGCCGATGGTCTGCTCGGGCCTCTGCACGTCTGCCGCGGCGAGGCCGAGCACGCCCGTACCGGACATCGAGAACATCACGACGATCATCGCGGCCCCGATGCCCTTCAGACCATGCGGGAAGAAGCCGCCCGCTCCGCTCCAGCTCGCCAGGCCGTGCCCGATCTGGTTCGGCCAGGCAAGGAACAGCGCGGAGGCGGCGAGCAGGATGAAGAGCCCTGTCGCGAGGATCTTGATGACGGACATGCCGGATTCCACTTCGCCAAAGCCCTTGACGGTCAGGAAGTTGATGCCGACGATCACCAGCGCGAACGCTGTCGAGAGCATCCAGGTCGGCACGTGCGGCAGCCAGAGCGTCGAGAAGGTGGCGGCGGCCGTCGCCTCGGCCGCCAGGTTGAGGACGCTCGAGAACCAGAAGATCCAGCCGCCGACGAACGTGAAACCCGGGCCAAGCGCTCGTCGGCTATAAACCAGGAACGAGCCCTGGCTCGGGTCGGCGGCGGACATCTCCGCGAGCGCCGTCATCTCGATCGCCATCGCGGTAGCGCCGATCAGGTACGCGATGATCAGGCCCGGGCCCGCGTCGTGGATCGCCTGACCGCTCGCCAGGAAGAGCCCGGAGCCTACGATCCCGCCCATCGTCATCAGCGTCAGCTGCGTCGTGCGCAGGTCCTTGGTGTGGGTCTCCTGCCCCGCGTAGCGTCGGGAAACGTGGGACTGCGTAGCAAACTTGCGTGTGAATATGCCCATGCACGTGGTTTTCCCGCCGTTCGGACCACGCATGCAGAACAAGGCGGCTTAGCCCGTTCCGGTACCAAGGCGTACACTGGACACGCAGGCTCAGCCTGCGCCTCAGCTCATCTCAGGGAGGTGGCGACCGGCGGAAGGCCGCCGGCAGCACATGGCAGGACCAAGAGAGGTTCAGGCAGCGACAGGCAACCGGTTGACATGCAAGGGCTGGCCGCAGGAAGCGGCGATGCGGATGCTGATGAACAACCTGGACCGCCGGGTGGGCGAGAAGCCGGACGAGCTGATCGTCTACGGCGGGC